>NZ_JBPFDQ010000011.1:0-20076 GCF_059415045.1 Ferdinandcohnia sp. SAFN-114
TTTAGGGGCTTCGTTGGTAAAGTGCCCTTATAGGGCGAAATCAAAACCGCCCGTTCTACGGGCGGATACTTACTTTGTGAGATATATTCGATAATCACTCCCTCAGTTGGAGGGGAAAGCAAGAGTGAAGGTAAGCTTAGACCGTAATCATACCATCAGCACTATGCTTAGTCGAATGTAAGTTACATCATATTACCGAAACGCAAAAAAACACGAATCTTTCTATCAAGACGAAAGACTCGTGCTTTTCTTTTCAACTACTTCATTGACCTTGTTTTTATTCATCCATTGAGACAGGGGTAGTTGGAAATACTTCATGAACCATCCTAATATTTTTCCGATAAAATATGCAGCAACTACTGTACCAATCCCAACTGCACCTAATGATTGAATGGTGACTACACAGACAACACCTGCCACACAAACATTAATTAAGTCACTGGATATTTTAGCTTTACCGACTTTTAATTTAAACTTTTCGCTGATTACAAACGTTAATTGATCGTAAGGCATAAGTGGGAATTTCGTAGTGAAATAACCAAGTAAACCTATTGCAACTACGAATAAACTAATGATTAAAAAAGCCCATCGCATGAATATCGACTCAGGCATTGGCACAAGTTGCACAAGGAACAAGGATAAATCCATAAAGAAGCCAAATAAAAAAGCAACGACTAATTGAACGATTGATTCTTTGAAGTTGAATTGTTTACTTAGTACCACTTGAATCATAATAAATAAAACATTTGCTACTATGGTCATCATTCCGACTGATAACCCTGAAGCAAGCGCAAATGCATAAGCTAAAGACGAGACTGGTGAAACACCAAGGTCTGCCTGTATAGAAAAACTAACACCAAGTGCAAGGAAAAATAAGCCAATAATATACAAACTAAGTCGTTTTATGGTCACATTAATATGATTCATATAGTCCTCCTTAAAAATAGTCCAACTTCAATATTATCATGTGAAATGATATATTAATAATATATATTTCATTCGTAAATCATATATAATTACATATAACGGAGTATAAAAAAATGGATATTCGACAACTACAGTATTATAGAGAAATCGTAAAACAAGGGAATATTTCGAAAGCGGCTGAGGTACTAAACATTGCACAACCCCCGTTAAGTCAATTACTAAAAAAGTTAGAAACAGAGTTAGGTACTATATTAATTCACCGCTATCGTAAGAAATGGGAATTAACCGAATCTGGCCAGCTGTTATATCAATATGCTGAACAATTAGTAAGTCAAATGGAAGAAGTGAAAAGAAGGATTCATGAAATAGAAGAAGGTGCCGCTGGAACAGTACGTATTGGATTCTCATCAGCCTGTTCGAATATGTTGATTGATTACATTGAAGACTTTAGAAAACAGTTTTCTCAAATCAAATTTACTATTTTTTCAGGGGACTCTGAAAGTTTATTAGCAAAGTTAAAACAAAAAGAAATTGATCTTGCGTTACTTTTCAGACCGAGTCATACGGAGCAATTTGAAATGAAAACACTGAAGAAAGAACCTGCAATCCTCATTGTTCCTAATAGCTTAACAAGTGAGCTCTCGGCAAAACCTACCTTTAAGGAAATTGCTCACCTTCCTTTTATCATGCTAGGTGCGATGGAAGGACACACCTTTCATGAAAGTATTTTAAAAGCATTTCAAGACCATGACGTACAACCCAATATTGTTGTTGAATGCAAAGATATTCCCATGGTTGTCGCACTTGTCAATCGTGGGTTAGGAATCTCCATCATTCCAAGAATGAATTATAAATCATTATTTTACCAGCATTTACAGATTTACGAGTTCGGGAATTTTAATATTAGTCTAGAACCCGTGATGATGAAACTAAAAGATGTGCCAACCTCAAAAGCAGCCATGCATTTTTGGGGAATGATAAAATAGACCTGGGACACAGGGACAGGTTCCTCGTCCCATTTGGGATTAGCAACCAATGACCAAACGAAATTTGATAAATGAAAGGTGTACTTTGATGACGAATGGTAGAATGAATCCTAAGGTTGATGAATTTTTACATAAGGAAAAGAAGTGGAAGGAAGAGTTTGAGAAATTGAGAATGATCAATCTTGGCTGCGATTTGACGGAAGAATTGAAGTGGAGATTGCCTTGTTATACGTTTCAGGATAGGAATATCGTGATTATTCAAAACTTTAAGGAATACTGTGCACTGATGTTTTTTAAAGGTGCTTTGTTAAAGGATCCCAATGGTATTCTAGTCAAACCCGGAGAGAATTCTCAGGCTCAGCGCCAAATAAGGTTTACCAATGTTCAGGAAATCATTGAAATGGAAAGCATCTTGAAAACCTATATTCAGGAAGCAATAAAGGTGGAGCAATCAGGGAAAGAAGTCGAGTTAAAAAAGACAACAGATTTCTCTGTTCCAGAAGAGCTTCAAGCGAAATTCGAAGAAATGCCGGTATTAAAAACAGCCTTTGAAGCTTTGACGCCTGGGAGACAAAGAGCATACCTCCTTTATTTTTCAAAAGCCAAACAATCAAAAACTCGAGAATTAAGGATTGAAAAATATATCGAGCAAATTCTAAATGGTGAGGGATTGAATGATTAATTCCTGATCGTCTTTACAATGTATCCGAACATTTAAAGCATTTCATTCATCAGAAATGCTTTTTATTATGCCTTAAGGGAAAAAATCTCTTAAACAACAAAAACAAGATAATTTTCAATAATATTTTATTGTAAAACGATAAAAACTATGTTAAATTAAATTGACAATAAATAAATGAGGTGTATGTTATGAAACTAAGTTCAACACGTTTTTTAAGGTTGGCAGTTATTATAATAGGAATTCCAGTTTTGGCTCTCTGTATTTTTGGGCTTCCACAAATTGCAAGTGTCGCATTTAAAGAAGCAGCAAATGGAGCAACGTTAGGATATATAGTACTTGGTACTTTAACAATAATGTATGTTTCGGCAATTCCATTTTACGTTGCCTTGTATCAAGCATTTAAGCTATTAAATTATATCGACAAAAACATTGCTTTCTCAGATCTTTCAGTAATAGCCTTAAAGAAAATCAGAACTTGTGCCATTACGATTTGTGGTTTATATACATTAGCTTTACCATTCGTCTTTATCATAGCGGAGTGGGATGACGCACCAGGACTTGCATTACTTGGATTGGTCATTGTTGGTGCTTCAATGGTGGTTGCAGTCTTTGCGGCTCTACTTAAAAAACTTTTACAAGAAGCGATCAATATAAAAACAGAAAATGATTTAACGGTCTGAGGTGATAACAATGGCGATTATTATAAACATTGACGTAATGCTAGCAAAAAGAAAAATGAGCGTAACTGAGCTTTCTGAAAGAGTAGGAATAACAATGGCTAACCTCTCTATATTGAAAAATGGAAAGGCAAAAGCGGTTCGTTTTTCAACATTAGAAGCGATTTGCAAAGCCTTGGATTGTCAGCCGGGGGATATATTAGAATACCGAAGTGACGAATAATGGGACGAGGGACCTGTCCCTATGTCCCAGTGGAAATATTAATTATTAAGGAGTTAAAAATATGGCAATGAGAATTCCTTTTTTTAATCAGAAACAACCGAAAGAATCCTTCGATTATGGTGAAGGTCAGACTCCGGAACATATTGCGATTATTATGGATGGCAATGGCCGATGGGCTCAGAAGCGGGGCTTGCCTAGAGTGGCTGGCCATAAGGAAGGGATTTCTGCCGTCTTAAAAACCGTAAAGGCAGCAGTTAAATTTGATGTGAAGGTTTTGACGTTATATACGTTTTCCACGGAGAACTGGAAGCGCCCAAAGCCTGAGGTAGAATTTATTTTGAGGCTACCTAAGGAGTTTCTCCATCTTTATCTACCAGATCTTATTTCCAACAATGTACGGATTGAGGCGATAGGTGATATGGGGAATCTTCCGTCCCATACCCGTGAAGCGATTGAGTATGCAATTGAACGCACAAAAGATAATGACGGACTTCTGCTTAATTTTGCTCTCAACTATGGAAGCAGAAACGAGCTTCTTCATGCAATGAAAGCCATGCTCGTGGATATGAAAGATGAGAAATTAAACCTGGATGAGTTAGATGAACAGCAGTTTAATCAATACTTGTATACAGCAGATTTGCCAGAACCAGACCTTCTGATTCGCACGGGCGGAGAAAAACGTCTGAGTAATTTCCTCCTTTGGCAGTTGGCTTATACAGAATTCTGGTTTACTGATGTGCTGTGGCCTGATTTCAATGAAGAAGAATTCCTGCAAGCATTACAAGAATACCGACAACGAAAAAGAAGATATGGTGGAGTATAAGTGGTACACGAAGGACAGGTCCCTCGTCCCAGTTGGGACATGGGACCTGTCCTTTTGTGTACTATTTTCGAAGATGAAGATTATGAAAAAAGAGTTCATACACCCATTCCAACACTCGCCCATAAACTGAAACCAGGGTGATAAATATGCAAAATCGGAATCAAATGGACATAACTTCTTATCATCAAAAGTATTTTCGGCCGTCTTGCTCAAAAGCTTTAAATCTAAGATTTAGCAGTTGGAAGTTCTTCGATCCATATTATGATAAAACACATGAACAAATCCAGTTACCTCCAGAATTAACGAGGACCCCTCAAGATACTCTTATCAACTATTTTAGTATTTTACGAGATGCAGCAAGTTTAGGAAAAAGGAGTTGCGGTTCAATCGGTAATGGTCAGATGCCATTTCCAATTGCCTATAATTTTTTGTCCAAAGCCTATCAAGATAAACTAAGCTATGAAAAATATGTAGATTCGTTTGCTGGAATTGGGCATACGAGTTTGCTAAAGCTTTGTCAGGTGCCAGATGGAAAAAGGGAAATCAGATTTTTTTATGAAATTGAAACGATTGAGTTGAGGGAAGATCTGATGGTCGAGTATTTTGGCTATTCGTATGGTTTTATCCAGTTGGAACACGAAAAAGATGGCTTTCGAATTTCGGATATGAGTAAAACTGGAGAAGATTTTTTATGTGCGCCATATCATGGCTGGGACCACGATGCAGAATCGGTTGTAGAAATTAAGTATGGCGAATGGTGTAAAATGATTCAACATTTGTACCCGACTATGAGAAATGGATACATGAAAACGATTTGCTTCCAAGGTAAGGATGGCGCGGATTATTGTATTCTATTTTTTACATTAACGAATGGAACGGATGTTGAAATTGCCCAGTTTCGAAAAGCCGGAAATGAGCCTTGGAAACAAGTTCACATCAAGCCTGAAGAAGATTGTTTACCAAAACCTAAAAATACTTAATTACTTGTGCGATTGCAACAAAATGAATGCAATCGCCTTTTTTTATGGTTTACATTAATTACTTTTTAAATTATTATTATGTCATACGATATATCGCGACGCATAATACCGAGATACATAATACCAGTGTAGGACGTGGTGACAGATTCCTAATCCCATTTGGGACAAGGGACCTGTCCCTGTGTCCCACCGAAAGAAGGGGTGTAAGGAATGGCATATAATGGGGGGCCAATGACGGAAGCGATGTACTATGTTCTATTAGCGCTAATGCATCCTAATCATGGGTATCAGCTGATGCAAGCCATTACGGAAGTTTCGAATGGTAGGGTGAAAATGGGCCCTGGTACTCTATACGGAGTCCTTTCACGAATGCAGAAGGATGGCCTGATTTCCTTAGCAGAAGATGATGGAAGACGAAAAACCTATGAAATTACACCAGAAGGCGAACAAGCATTACGAGTGGAGTACAGCCGATTAAAATCTCAAATTCAGGATGGGAAAATTTTAGAGGCAGGTGATGAAAATGGATAAGGTCGTCCGTAAATTACGTCCAAGTGACTATTGGAGCATCGGTGAGCATGAGAGTTGGTTTGCTGACATGGCGTCACAAGGTTTACATCTAAAAAAAATGGGGATTCATTTTGCTCACTTTGTAAAGGATGAACAGAAGAAAATGAAGTACAGAATTGAAGTATCCATGAAAAAGAGAATGAGACCTGAGCAGATTGAAATGTATGCAGAAAGTGGTTGGGACTATGTGACAGGCTATCAATTTTTTCATGTGTTTTCTTCACCAGTCGAGCGAAATGCTCCAGAAATACATACAGATCCTGCGGAGCAATCGTATACCCTAGAAGCACTTGATAAAAAGTTGGCCTTTAATGCGGGTATGGTTGTTGTCGCGTTACTCATCATGATTGCTATGGTGTCCGCTGTTTGGTTTCTTGATGGGACACCAATCCGTACTTTAGTTGAAGGAATTGCTATTCAACAAACGATACTATCCATCTTTATCGGATATCAAGCTTATACTTCATTGCGAGCGGCACTATCCATTCGTGCACTAAGAAACGATTTGATTGAAGGGAAACCGATTGATCATCACGCACCTTGGAAGAAACACCAACGATTACATTCGACAATCACTTTTCTTTTTACATTGCTTCTTGGGTTGACAGCTATTATGCCATTTGTACAGCTCTTAAATCATAAAACGATTACATTGCCTGGAGAAAGTACAGACTTACCAATTGTGAGGTTAGCAGATATAGAGCAGAATCCTGCTTTAGTTCGTGAAAAATATTTTATCGATGATATCGATTGGGCCAATCGCTACACATCTAAATGGAGTCCGTTTGCACCTGTCCAATATGATACAGATGAAAGTGGGGTAGTTCCAGGGGAAGTGTGGAAAGGGTTGAGCGGTGAATATTCACCAAGCATTTCTACAAATTATTATCAACTCACTATTCCAGCCATGGCGGATAATCTAGTTTTTGATTTAATAGATTGGTATAGACATGAAAATCCCGTTGAAGAGTACGTTGAAACGAAGCATCCCGACTTTGACCTTCTGATTGTTCGTGAAAATGAGTATATGAAAGAAGTATTTGCTTCTAGAGGAAGAGAAGTTATATTTGTTCGATATAATGGTTATGCTAATGTAGATTTGGTTTTAAATAGCATAGTAGAAAAGCTAGAACATACAAGTCATAAATAGATAAGAAAATTTTAGAACATATGTTTGCAATCGTTGCTTTGAAATGTTAAAATTTAGACATACATACAAATCAATTATAGGAGTGATATTATGGCTTTGAATCCCTACTTAGTGTTTGATGGTAATACTCGTGAGGTTGTTGAATTTTACGCAAAAGTGTTTGGAACAGAAGAACCAAATTTTATGACTTTTGGATCGGTGCACTCTGAAGAAGAATTGCCTCCAGGAACAAAGGATTTGATCATGCACACGAACTTAGAAATTGCTGGAAGCAAATTGATGTTTTCTGACAATTTTCCAGGAATGGAATATCGGGAGGGCAACAATTTTACCCTAGCATATATAAGTAGTGATGAGGCAGCAATGAAAGATGCCTTCGAAAAGTTAAAAGAGGGCGGTACTGTTCAGATGGAGCTGCAAGAAGTACCATGGAGCAAAATGTACGGAAGCCTGACTGACAAGTACAACATCCAATGGCAATTTAACTATGAAGCCTAACAAACCATTTACAATCTAAACATACAAAGGATAGAGCATTTCTCGTAATGAGGAATGCTTTTTCCATTTCCTGATACGCTGAGTTCCTATTTCGAAGATATAAAAGAAAGGTTCTCAATTCCAAACTATTTTATTGTCAAAAAGCACATGCTATAATTAGAGGCTAAGTAGAATGGGTACTTGGAAAAGACTTCGTCTAGCGATCTAATATATGAGGTGTTTAGAATGAATAAACGATGGACAATCGGCAAAATTAACGAATTTGTTGAGAAAAATTCGGAAAGCAAGCTGCTCTCGACAGAATTCCACGGTTTTTCTCAAAAGTTATTATTTAAATGTGCATGTGGAAATAATTTTGAAAAGACATTTACAAAGTTTAAAAATAATCATCAACGTAAATGTGACGTGTGCCAACCCCCAAAAGCGTCACGCTAACGTACGCAATAAAAGGAGTGCCCAGTTTCTATTAAATTGAACTGGGCGTTTTTTTTTGAAAAAGGATCTTTTCTATAGGACTGTTGCTTTTTGATATAAAATGCAAAACTAGTTGACTGGAGCGTAAGGTGGCGACTCCTCGAAAATGTATTCACATTTTCTTCGTGCGTTGGTTATTTCAATGAAGCAAATTCAATGTCTAGCGGGAAAAGCGTGAGACTTGAGACCCCGCAGGAGCAGCAGCGACGAGTCCAATTTCAGCGGCTAGAAACTCGAGAAATTTCAACTCCTCCTTCAGAGGCAAAATACGCCTCTTTGTCGGAGTCTCCTACGCAAAGGACGTGGCGCTTTAGTCGGCCAATTTTCTCGTTTCTGTGCAAGCCGCCTCCACATTTCGTTGAGGAGGCTCAAGCCACGCCCGCGGTAAGCATCCACCTGAAGCGGAAGTCAACTTTATAAAAAACAACAAAGTTTGCGAAAACAGCTTTGAAAAAAATAACACATCTTGGTAATGACAGATACTTCACTTGTATATTTTTATTTAAGTGTGTAAATCCTAATTAGGAATATTTTCCTTGAGGTGATTTACGAATGTTTCAGGTTTTAGTAAGTGGTTTTGATTTTGAGATGCCGATCTTGCTTTCTTGGGAAGGTGTGATGGCTATTGTCTTCTTCTTTACCATTTATTCATTTTTCGGTTGGCTTTTGGAAAATACTTATAACTATGCAAGAAAACGAGTGTTCTTTAAGGATAACTTTTTCTTCGGGCCATTCAAGCCCATGTACGGGTTCGCACCTTTGTTGCTTATTTTATTAATAGGAAAAGATATGCATTGGACAGTCGTGTTGGCTCTCTGCTTTCTAATCCCAACGGTAGTGGAGTATTGCAGTGGCTTCCTGCTTAGTTGGTTTTTCGGAAGGAAATGGTGGGACTATTCAGGCCATAGGTTCCAACTACAAGGCCATATTTGCTTCTCCTATTCCATTTGCTGGATTGCGCTCTCTCTCTTGTGCCTAGCGTATGTTCATCCAAGGCTTGTCACTTTGTATGAGGCTGTTGGAGGTTTCTGGGCTTTGATCTGGCCAACAGTGGCCTTGTATTTTCTTGGTGAACTTATATTTGCGATTAGAAGACATATACCAGAAAAAATACGTGCAGGCAACCCGATTCGATAACTATCACTTGGATCAAATCAAATTTCGATTTGGTCTTTTTTATTCTTTTGTATGCAATATATATATTGCATAATGTAATATATATGTTACAATAAATTTAAGGAGGGATTACATCATTTGGAAAATAACGTGAAGATTGCTCGAATACAAGCAAACTTAACCCAGCAGCAATTGGCCGAGAAAATTGGAGTTACCCGACAAACAATTAGTTTAATAGAAAAAGGAAAATACAATCCAACCTTAAAGTTGTGTCTAGATATATGTTACGCCGTTCATAAAACATTGGATGAAATATTTTGGGTCGAAAAGGAGAGTGGTATGAAATGAAAAAAATAAAGGATGAGCGTTTAATTTTAAAAAACTTACAAAATGTTCGAACCGCGTATATCATTCAAACAATTGGGATTCTCGGGATATTGGGATATGATTTATTCACAAAAGGGATGGAAGGGATGAGACAAAATCCTTTATGGATTGTATTTATGATCACAACCATTGTTTCCGTATATCTTTCAATGAATATCAGTGTAGACCATGAAAGTAGTGAAAAATCGCCTAAAAAAGGGACCGTTCTCTCTCTACTAATCTTAACAGCCATTTCGGTCATTATAGGTATTGCTGTTAACTTTACGAATGGGTTTGGAATACTGGATGGATTGATTATGGGGGGAATAATATTTGTTTGTGGTCTCATCCCAATCCTATATATCCGCTATTTGAGAATAAAACGACAAGAAGAAAACCTAGATGAATAAGGAATTAGAAAATAGCGCTTATCATGTTATAAGCGTTTTTTGTTTTACATAAAAAAATAAACAAATTATTTACATGTCTTTGGGTTGACTTTAAAATCAATTTGATATAATATTTATCTTGAAGTTAAGATAAATACTTCGAAGATAAATAAATTAAAGGTATTTTACAAAAATAGCCTTTAATATATAAAAAGGAGAGTACATCATGGGTTTACTAGATAAACTTTTTGGTAATCAACAAAAGGAGGAACAAGTAATGTCAAACGAAAAATTAAACATTGGTATTATTTTAGGTAGTACTCGTCAAGGACGCGTAAGTCCTCAAGTAGGAGCATGGGTAAAAGAAATCGCTGATAAGCGTGGAGATGCAAACTACGAAATCGTAGATATCGCAGACTTCAAATTACCATTCTTAGGTGAAGCTGATGCACCTGGAATCGCTGCTTGGAATGAAAAATTAGCTAATCTTGATGGATTCGTATTCATCGTTCAAGAATATAACCATTCTATCACTGGTGCATTGAAAAATGCGTTAGACCTAGCTCGTGAAGCTTGGAACAACAAAGCTGCTGGTATCGTAAGCTACGGTTCAACTGGTGGTGCACGTGCTGCTGAACACCTACGTGGAATCATGGGTGAATTAATGATCGCAGACGTTCGTACACATCCAACACTTTCATTATTCACAGATTTCGAAAATGGTTCAGAGTTCAAACCACAAGACCTACACCTAGACAACGTAAACTTAATGCTAGACCAAGTTGTATCTTGGAGCGGCGCTTTAAAAACAGTTCGCTAATTACGAAAAAACAGGATGATCCTTCAAAGGGCCATCCTGTTTTTGTGCGGGAAAAACTGAAAAAGGGGTCCAGTTGGACCCCTTGCGGAAAGTGCTATCCTATATTATTAAATTTTAAACCGACTAACGGCTTTATCAGGTTCCCATTCTCCTAGTAATATCCATTTGCGAACCAGATAACAGCATAAATTAGCATGCATTATCCTAAATATATCCATATCTGAACCAGATAACGGCATAAACAAGCACGGTATCTCCTAAAGATATCCATATCCGAACCGTTAACGGCATAAACAAGCACGGTATCTCCTAAAGTTATCCATTTCTGAACCAGATAACGGCATAAACAAGTACGGTATCTCCTAAAGATATCCATATCCGAACCAGTTAACGGCATAAACTAGCATGGTATCTCCTAAATATATCCATTTGCGAACCAGATAACAGCATAAATTAGCATGAATTATCCTAAATATATCCATTTCTGAACCAGTTAACGGCATAAACAAGCACGGTATCTCCTAAAGATATCCATATCCAAACCAGGTAACGGCATAAACAAGTACGGTATCTCTAAAGATATCCATATCCAAACCAGATAACGGCATAAACAAGCACGGTATCTCCTAAAGTTATCCATATCCGAACCAGTTAACGGCATTAACTAGCAAGCATTCTCCAAGTAATCTCCATATCCGAACCAGCAAACGACATTTAGAATTTCTCAACCGCCTTGTTTCAGTTTACCTTGCCTCAGATAAACCCCAGCTACAATCTACACATGCGTCCGCCTTGCAAAATCGACAAATCGGAATTTGTCCGGGCGATGGCGAGACTCTGTGTATTGAAATAGGCTCGCATTATCTAGATACACATAGTTTTTGATAACAACGACATTATGAAAGCCATCTAGATCTAGTCGCTCTCGGTCCTCATCTGTTGGCTCCACGACCGTAATTTCCTTCTTTGCAAAACTGATGGTAATCTTCAGTTCATTTTCCAAATAGGCATAAATCGATTCTTCACAAATCTCCTTCGTAAGCTCGGGGACAAACTTTCGTGAAATAAAATCCTTGTCCAAAATAATTTTTTCGCCGCCCATTTCTCTTGTGCGGATGATCTTCCACACCTGGTCCTTACTAGAGAGCTGTAGCTGTTGCTTAATGAATGTATCCGGCTTACCGACCGTCAACTCATGCACATGCGTTATCGGTCTTTGCCCCATTTTTTCGGCTAGCTCTTTGAAGCTCACAAGCCCTGATACCGGAAAATCAAACTTATTCACGTCAATCACGATAGAGCCTTTGCCCTTCATTTTTTGAATATACCCATTTTGTGAAAGCAGGTTCAGTGCCTTTCGAATCGTTTCACGAGAGGTATTGTATACTTCCTTTAATTCATTTTCAGAAGGTAAAAGACTATTCGCTTTGATGTTTCCATTTTTAATTTCTTCTACTAAATCGCTATAGATTGTTAGATACTTGTTATTCATGAAAGAATCCCCAATCGATGGTAATATTTAATTATTCTCATTTTACCGCGTTAATGCGAAAAAAGGGAGGGGTAATTTCCCCTCCCACACGTTTTATTTTTTACCAAATGAAATTTTGCCAACATTAGCTTTTGCGAAGATGACAGTTAAAATAAATGGAACGACAATCGCTACAAGCATCGCAATCGCAAACATTAGCCAGTCACCAGCCTGGATGGATAAAATTCCAGGTATTCCACCAACTCCTATTGAGTTCGCCATAACTCCACTACCTACAGAGATGATGGCTGCTACCATTGAGCCGAGCATCGCAGCAAGGAATGGGAAGCCGTATTTTAAGTTAATACCAAACATCGCAGGCTCTGTTACACCGAGATAACAAGAGATACATGCTGGGATGGAAACTTGTTTTTCTTCTTCATTTTTACGATTAATATAAATCATTGCAAGTACGGCAGAACCTTGCGCAATATTAGATAAGGCAATCATTGGCCATAGGTTTGTTCCGTTAAACTCACTCATCAATTGCAGGTCGATCGCATTTGTCATATGGTGTAAACCAGTGATAACAAGTGGTGCATATGCAAATCCAAAGATTGCTGCGAATAACCAACCAAAGGCTGAGGTTAAGCTTGTGTATACAACATCAGAAATCCAAGAACCAATTGTCCAACCTAGTGGTCCAAGAACAGTATGAGCAATTAAGACAGTCGGAACAAGTGCAAAAAATGGAACAATAATCATTGAGATCGCATTTGGTGAAATCTTACGTAACCAACGCTCTAAGAATACAAGTACAAACGCAGCTAGTATAGCTGGAATAACCTGTGCTTGATACCCAATCATTTCAATAGTTGTGAATCCAAAATCCCAAACAGGAATTTCTTCAGCATTTGGCACTGCGTATGCATTTAGCAATTGTGGAGATACAAGGGTAATCCCTAGCACAATTCCAAGAATTTGTGAGGTTCCCATTTTACGCGTGATTGACCAAGTGATTCCGACAGGTAAGAAGTGGAAGATAGCTTCACCAATTAACCAGAGGAATGCATGAACACCAGCCCAGAATTGAGAGGTTTCAACGATTGTTTTTGTACCGTTATCAACTAAATCAATTTCACCGATTACATTTCGGAAACCTAAAATCAGACCCCCAACTACAAGGGCTGGAATAAGCGGTGTGAAAATGTCAGCTAAGTGACCCATCATTCGTTGTAGCCAGTTCATATTCTGCTTAGCAGCAACCTTTGCTTCTTCCTTACTCGTTCCTTCAACACCAGCGTGTTTGACGAACTCATTATAAAAAGAAGCAACTTCATTTCCGATGATAACCTGGAATTGCCCTGCTTGTGTAAAGGTACCCTTTACTAGCCCAATTCCTTCAATTTTTTCTATATCTGCGTTTTTTGGATCGTTTAAAACGAAGCGCATTCTAGTTGCACAATGTGTGACAGCAGCAACGTTCTCTTTCCCACCAATATGGTCAAGCAGTTCCTTTGCAGGATCTGTGTACTTACTCATGTATTTTCCCCCTTAAACTAAAGGATATTTTTATCCAAAAACCTGTCTATACAGGTTTTGATTACGTTTTCAGTTTAACCTGTATATACAAGTATGTCAATTATTTTATTTCACCATTTTTTAGCTTTTACGAACGCAGGATTTTTATGCCAAAAGCCCTTTAGCATAACTTCTCACGCAATGTAAAAAAATAACCTGTAAACGATCGAGAATGGAGTGTGTAAATGAAGGCTGTTACGTATCAGAATCCATATAAAGTAAAAGTCAAAGAGGTAGAAGCTCCCAAAATTATTAAAAGCGATGACGTCATTGTCCGCATCACATCAACCGCCATTTGCGGATCCGATCTCCATCTATATCAAGGGAATTTTCCTTTGCCAGACGGTTATGTAATAGGGCATGAGCCAATGGGGATTGTCGAAGAGGTAGGACCTGATGTAACACATGTAAAGAAAGGCGACCGTGTTATTGTTCCATTTACAGTTGCATGTGGAAAGTGTTATTACTGTGAACACGAATTAGAAAGTCAATGTGATAATGCCAATCCCCATTACGATTCAGGAGGCTATTTTGGCTACTCGGAAAAATTTGGCGACCACCCAGGTGGCCAGGCCGAATACATGCGAGTTCCATTTGGGAATTTTACTCCTTTTAAAGTTCCAGTAGACTGTGAATTAGAAGATGAGGCTTTACTCTTTTTAAGTGATGTTCTACCAACCGCTTATTGGAGTGTGGTGAATGCAGGCGTGAAGGAGGGCGATACGGTAATCGTTCTAGGCTGTGGCCCGGTTGGTTTAATGGCACAAAAATTCGCTTGGATGAAAGGGGCGAAACGGGTCATCGCAGTGGATTATATCGGCTACCGCATGGAACACGCCAAAGCAACAAATAAAGTAGAGATATTTGATTTTACAAAGCATGATGATATGGGAGAACATTTAAAGGAAATCACGAGTGGTGGGGCTGATGTCGTGATTGATTGTGTTGGTATGGACGGGAAAAAGTCACCTCTAGAATTAATCGAGCAAAAGCTGAAGCTACAAGGTGGAACACTTGGGCCGATTCAAATTTCGACAAAGGCTGTTCGAAAAGGCGGTACAGTACAGCTGACTGGAGTATACGGTGCGAATTATAATATGTTCCCATTAGGTGCTTTTTTCTCACGTAACATCACACTAAAAATGGGACAAGCTCCTGTCGTTCACTTTATGCCAGAGCTCTACAAAAAAATCGTTAACAAGGAATTCAATCCAACTGATATCATCACACACAAGGTCCCTTTAGATGAAGCAAGTCATGCCTATAAAATTTTCAACGACAGGGAAGACAACTGTATCAAGGTTGTCTTAAAACTATAAACAATGTAATCGACAAGTGTCTTGCTTGTCGATTTTTTATTTATACAATGCTCAATTTCCAGTAGAATGGAATTAACGTTATTCATCAAGGATAGACAGGGGGAGTGAAAAAGAATGTGGTCCTATTGGTTCACGTTTATTTTTTGTTTGGCGATTGTTCTGTTGGCCATTGTTATCATACCTTGGATTATAATTGTTATTGGTAGCGAGACAATTCGTGAACGAAAGTTAAAACCTAAGAATAAGCAATCTTGGGATTTTAAGAGTTTTATGAAGCTAACGGGAGCACTTCTTGCCTTTGCGACTCTTGCCGTATTTTTGGGATATATGAGCGTTCCGTATATAAAAGATTTTCCACATGTCATTCAAAGAAATTATTCTTCTGGACAAGGTTTCATTGAATATGTAGATGACCTAGGGAAGAGTTGGGAGAATGAGGTTGAGGTGAACGGTGAATGGTTTGAATCAACAAAAATTGAAAGCAAACACGTTGGACGTTATATGACCTTTGACTATTTACCCCATACAAAATTGATAGTTTCATATAAATTGAAGGAGTAATGCCGATGATTTATTTTAAGAAGGGTAGATGGGCTGTCATTTTAGTGTGTGTCCTTTTATTAGCATCCTGCGCACCAAGAAAAATATAGAGCTTACGTTAGGGGATTTAGAGCGTGATTATAAAGAAGAATTTGAGTTCATTGAAGTGGTTGGTGTGAATGATGAAGGATATGATGTATTGCTAGTAGCACCAAAGTCTAATCCTGAGCTTCAATTTCATGCTTACCTTTATCAAGGGGATGCAGGAGGATTACCGGTTGTTGGAATGAATAGTAATTATATGGATGTGGCGTTTCTTCATTATGCACCAGAGTTGTATATGAAGTATTTTGGAATCTCAATCGATAAGGAGAAAGCAATAAATGATTATTTTGCTTTTATCGAGAACGGCCAATATTCAAATTTACGGGATATCAACGGGTATCTAGAAACAACTGATTTTGTCATTACAGATCTAAATGAGGAAAATATGAAAGAGATGTCCGAAAAAATAACGAGCGCTCTAGTAGACTTCTTGAATATACATCCGTTTAGTATGAGAAAAGTGGATGGGAGCAGCGGTTATGACGTATTTCGAGCGATGATTCCTCTTGAGTTTACGGGACATAAATTTAATGAGGGTAATTTGTATAACTCAATATCTACCGATTGGGTATACGATGAGGAAAATCCTCAGCAATCCGTATACGAAGGACTTCTTTATCGTAAGGAACAAAAAGAGAAACTCCGGGATAGCGATAATCAATAACGGCTGGCACCCTAATGAGGCTATGCAGGATAGATACTATTGAGAAATGGAAAACCAATGGGAGAGATTACAGTGAATAAAAAAAATCTAGAGTTGGCGATTGAGTTACGCCATGATTTACATATGAATCCTGAATTGTCCTATCAAGAGGTATGGACCAAACAGTATATAATTAATTTCCTTCAAAAACATACAACAAATATCGAAATAATCGACAAGGGTAACTATTTCTATGCGAAATACACAGTTGGTGAGGATCAACCCACGATTGCATTTAGAGCGGATTTTGATGCCCTTCCAATTCCGGAAACAATTGACCTCCCATGGAAATCAAACAATCCAGGTGTTTCCCATAAATGTGGGCATGACGGTCATTCCGCTACTTTAGCTGGATTTGCCCTTGAGGTAGATCAAAAGGGTGCCGATCAAAATATTATCTTCCTTTTCCAGCATGCAGAAGAAACGGGACAAGGTGGCATTGAATGCGCTGAAATGATGATTGAAGAAAAAGTCGATGAAATTTACGGCTACCACAATATGTCTGGCATCGAATTCAAGGCCGTGTATGTGATTGATGGGACAGCCCACTGTGCCTCAAAAGGGATGTCCATTGAAATGGTTGGTTCACCAGCCCACGCTAGCCAGCCTGAAGATGGAGTCAATCCTTCTTTTGCAATTGCTAAAATCATTGAGACTCTACCCGAGTTAGCTTCACCCGAAAAATTTGATGGACTCGTTCTATGCACGATTATACAAGTAGATATTGGTTCGGAGAATTACGGGATTGCAGCCCATAATGGTGTTCTACGGTTAACCATTCGTGCGGAAAAAGAGGCGGAACTTAATGCGCTTCAGCAAAGAATCGAGGATCTTGCGACTCGACTTGGGAAAGAGCAGGGCATTAACGTTAGCTTTGAGTATAGGGATGAATTTCCGGAAACCGTTAATCATGAGGAATCGGTAAATAAAGTGCGACAAGTTGCGGCAGTAAAAGAATATCCACTACGTGAGCTAACCTCACCATACCGTGCATCAGAAGACTATGGTCATTATCTAAAGCTTGTAAAAGGTGCTTATTTTTATATAGGAAATGGTGAGAAATATCCATCAATCCATACCTACGAATACGATTTCCGAGATGAAATCATTGAAATCGGCGTAGAAATGTTTAAAGGACTAGTGGGGATGGAGTAATAATTTTACGTTCTACTCGTACCTCTTTTAATAATAGAATCCTAGAAGGGAAATGTTCCAACCTTGTAGAACTTCTAGGTAAAAGGGGTGCTTTATTGTGAAAAAAATATTACTCGCCATTTATGACTCGTTTTCTGAATTTGAGATAACCGTAGCGACCGCAATGCTAAGAGGGACGCACCAGATAATAACCGCTGCTGACTCGCTCAAAACGATAACTGGAGAATCAGGTCTTCAATTTGTGCCGCATTTAATGTATCAACAAGTGGACCCGACGGAGTACGACGGGATCATCATCCCTGGTGGAGACTTGATCCATGTCAAAGATACGTTGGAACTATATGACATAACGAAAACACTACACGAACAGAACAAACTAACTGCAGCCATTTGCAGTGGTACATATGTGTTAGCAAAAGCAGGAGTACTTGAAGGGAAACCATATACAGTCACTCTGCACCAAAAGCAGCGCCATTTTCTTGGTTGTTTTGAAGAGGTAAATTTTCGATACGGGCCGGTTGTGAAAGCTGGTCATATCATTACCGCACAAGGCCATGCTTATGTTGATTTTGCACTTGCTGTTGCTGAAAAGCTGGGAACTCTAACTGAATACAGTAGTGAGTTTTACAAAGGGCAACGAAATCGGCTGATGGAGGAATCCATAAAGTGAAACTATTAGTGAGGGGAATAGAGAGATGACAATCGAAATTAAGAATTTTTCAATTGGACTGCCCGAAAAAATGACATACGGAGAGAACGAAGAAGTCATAACGGCAATCCGAAAAAAGAAAGTAGAAGAAGCTTTTTTAACAAAAGACGGATTCAGTGGAGATGGAGTGGCCGATTTAAAGCATCATGGGGGTCCTGACCGTGCGGTATGTTTTTACCCATATGAGCACTATTCATTATGGGAAAGTGAATTTTTAGTTCAGTTTGCACTTCCGACTTTCGGGGAAAATGTAACCCTTACGAATATGGAGGAAAAAGATGTCTGTATCGGAGACATTTATCAAATCGGTGACGCTGTTATTCAAATCACCCAGGGGAGAATACCGTGTAGCACCATTACAAAAAGAACGAACAATCCTCATCTTTTAAAGATGATGGTCCAAACGGGCTTTACGGGTTACTTGGCGAGAGTTTTAAAAGAAGGCATGGTACGAGAGGATTCTTCGATTTCATTAGAGGTACGAAATCCAAATCAAGTCTCGATCCTTGAGGCAAATGAGATTTATTATAAAAGACCAAGGGATATAGAAGGAATCAACAAGATTTTGGCGGTAGAAGAATTAGCAGATGAGTGGAAAGAGATGCTAGATGAGCGATTAACTAGACTAGGCCACCCACGCTAAATAGTATGAAACCTTTTTATGGAAACTCCCGTAAACAAGGTAACATATTGCCGAGGGGATGAAACGGTGAAAAGTATTTATTGTGAAAAATGTGCGGCTGAAATCACAGATAAACGCATCTTGTAAATGCAACGTATTTCTTCTATATCACGACTTACCATGATCATTGTTATTCAAGAACATTAAAAGGCAGGAAAACACTATTTGTTGGAAATGAACCGATCAATGGATTCTCTGGTAATCTTGAAGCGATTTTAGCCTTCGTGTTAGCTATGATTCTATTTTTAGATGGTGGAGGGCTTCTGTTTGTCGGAATAGTTGCCCTTTTGGTTCCCATCGTTCGCTTGTGTGCCTGGTTCACAATTGAAAGACATATAGAGTAGATTAGGGTGTTAATCCTTGCAGGATTAATGCCCTTTTTTGTGGAAGTATGTGTGGAGGTGAAAGTTTGATGAAGTACAAAAAGACGATCGTCCTTCTAGGAATCATAGTGATTCTATTTTTACTATTTAAAAAGGACTTGTGGGAGAAGAATGAGGACTTACTTAAAGAAGAAATCGTATCCATCCCACAATCGGTTGAAACGATAAATCTAAAAGAGGTTACACCATTCGAATGGGACAAGGTCTACTCCTTCAGCCCATATACACCAAAGGATACAATCTATGAAACAGTAGGCTATAAATGGGACCGCATCCAGGAAACCGTGAACGAAGACATGAACCAAATCGTATTTATGAAGGACGGAAAAGTAGTGTGCTACATATATGGGTATCCGGCCAATATCGGATATGGAATTACTTTATCAGGAGAAACTCTTTCCGAGGCTGCAACAGTCTTACATGTAGAGGATGAACTGACATTTCAAGTTGAGCGAGAAGAGGGAGTAGTGTATTTAATAAAAAAGTAAGAGTTTATAAGTGTGGAACAAAACTAGGTGCTTGCTAAGAGTTTATAACTGTGATGAAGAGGAAACCGGTGAGTCCGATGTGGATGAATCCCCTTCAAGACCGCGATGAAGAGGAAACCAGCGGTTCCCAGTCGATTGAATCCCCTTCATGACCGCGATGAAGAGGAAAACCGCAAGTCTCGGTCGATTGAATCCCCTTCATGACCGCGATGAAGAGGAAAACCGCAAGTCTCAGTCGATTGAATCCCCTTCATGACCG
>NZ_JBPFDQ010000011.1:20176-20484 GCF_059415045.1 Ferdinandcohnia sp. SAFN-114
GTCGATTGAATCCCCTTCATGACCGCGATGAAGAGGAAAACCGCAAGTCTCAGTCGATTGAATCCCCTTCATGACCGTGATGAAGAGGAAAACCGCAAGTCTCACGAGAGTGAATCCCCTTCATGGCCGTGATGAAGAGGAAAACAGCGGTTCTCAGTCGAGTGAATCCCCTTCATGACCGCGATGAAGAGGAAACCAGTGGTTCTCAGTCGATTGAATCCCCTTCATGACCGCGATGAAGAGGAAAACCGCAAGTCTCAGTCGATTGAATCCCCTTCATGACCGCGATGAAGAGGAAAACCGCAAGT
>NZ_JBPFDQ010000011.1:20584-20979 GCF_059415045.1 Ferdinandcohnia sp. SAFN-114
CTCACGAGAGTGAATCCCCTTCATGACCGCGATGAAGAGGAAAACCGCAAGTCTCACGAGAGTGAATCCCCTTCATGCCCGCGATGAAGAGGAAAACCGCAAGTCTCACGAGAGTGAATCCCCTTCATGACCGCGATGAAGAGGAAAACCGCAAGTCTCACGAGAGTGAATCCCCTTCATGACCGTGATGAAGAGGAAACCAGCGAGTCTCAGTCGATTGAATCCCCTTCCTGACCGCGATGAAGAGGAAAACCGCAAGTCTCAGTCGATTGAATCCCCTTCATGACCGCGATGAAGAGGAAACCAGTGGTTCTCAGTCGATTGAATCCCCTTCATGACCGTGATGAAGAGGAAACCAGTGGTTCTCAGTCGATTGAATCCCCTTCATGAACTGA
>NZ_JBPFDQ010000011.1:21079-81101 GCF_059415045.1 Ferdinandcohnia sp. SAFN-114
TGAAGAGGAAACCAGTGAGTTCCAGTCGATTGAATCCCCTTCATGAACTGATGAAGAGGAAACCAGTGGTTCTCAGTCGATTGAATCCCCTTCATAACCGAGATGAAGAGGAAACCAGTGAGTTCCAGTCGATTGAATCCCCTTCATGAACTGATGAAGAGGAAACCAGTGGTTCTCAGTGCGCCCAAGAGTAGCTAGATTCCAACTTCCCAAAACGATCAAAATTGTTGAGAATCTACCATACACGCCTCTAGGGAAACTTGATAAAAAACAACTATCACGTTAATTAGGCAGCCGATTTCCTTAAGAAAGAAACTGTCGTTAATTAATTATTAAAGGGATATGAATCATTGGAGTAAATCTGGCCATTTTGTGTTGAAAAAATAAGAATGAAAAAAATCATAAAAAGACGCTTTCATCTATTAGTAAATTTCTCTATAATTCATTTTAAAGGGGGTGCTTACAGTTGGATAATCACTTAAGAATATCTGGTACTTCTTACACTCATGCAAAGCCTAGTATTGGAAAGGCGATACTTTGCATGGGGCGAACATTTATCTTTATCGCTAAACAAGCTTTCTAATATTTTGGCTTTGCACCTTATTTGTTAAATATCAAAATAAGGAGCGAGCAAAATTGAAATATATTAATGCAACCAAAGTTTTACCTGAAAAGCTAATTCTAGAAATCCAAAAATATGTTCAAGGGGAAACGTTATACATTCCCAAGCCGGAAACGGAACATCTGAAATGGGGAACCTCAAGTGGTGGGAGACGGTTACTTGATCGCCGTAATGACACCATTAGAAGTTCTTTTATAAGTGGCAGCAGTATCCAGCAACTGGCTGAGGAATATTACCTTTCAACCGAAACCATTAAAAAAATCGTTTATTCACATAAAAAGTAGGAGAACAGCACTGTTGAAAATCTTTTGGCAGTGCTTGTTCGTATGTAAAAAACGTTTCTAACTCATCTTTTCCATTTTGGTGGTTTGCTGCATTGTTTATCATAAAAGTAGAGATTCTGCAGCAAATGATTGGAGTTATACGAGATGAATGGAAAATTTATTAAAAATGAACAGTTAAATTTTATAAAAAAACAAATTGCTTTAATTAAAGATAGCACCAACAAGAACGTACCTCAAAATGTTTTGGCAGCTGTGATTGACTTGGCCAATGCCAAAATCTTGGATCTATTTCCAAATGCATCATTGGAACAAAAAGAAATGCTTGTTCTTGCAGGACCGAAAACTGATAAAGAATACGAGCAGTATATTCAAAACCTTTCTGACTTTTTGTTACCCTTTCCAGAAATCACTCAGCAGCAATTGAAAAAGATGTTTCCAAAACATAAAAAAATTAAACTACCTGATTTATCAAATATAGACCTTAACCAGTTGACCTATTTAAGCTGGAATGACCTAGGATATAATAAAAAATTTATAGTTTATGAGCTAGAGGGAAAAATGGTCGGCATTGAATGCGAATTTACACCAACTAGTAAGAAAAATCTTTGTTCCTTCTGTAATAGTTTTGGTGATGTTGCCTATTTTTCCACCGTAACAAAAGCGAAAAAATCTAATAATCCGGATTATTACAAGTCCATCGGTAATCTTATTTGTGTTGACAGTACTGAATGCAATAAAAAAATATCGAATGTTGAATACTTAAATGCTTTTTTAAAAGATTCACTGGGAAAATGAAAACTGATGGTGATTTCTTTACTTAACTGGAGCGGTTCAAGAATAAGGATGCTTTCTTTTTTAATAGCAGTAAAACGGGTAATTGAATTCTAGGTTATAAACGTATTAACGTATTACGCAGGCAATGTAAAAATGAATTTAAAAAGTATCCAGTCATTTATTGAGCTTACTCCGCAAATCAAATAATGGAAAAAGACCATTACTAAATAGACAAGCACTATTACTGTGCTTGTCTACTTAATAATTTAGGGGCATCCAAATTTACATCTTCTTGAGTAAATCCGACAGGTTTAACAATTCCTTCTTGCTGGAATATCCCTTCTATTTGTAAAACATAATAGCCCATCTGTTGCTTCACCCACCCATAATTTCCCTTGCTTCCTCATCATCCGCATTTTTTATCAATTTTTCCACCATTCTAATAATTAATGTTTTTTGCTGATAAGTAAGCCAAAGTGCTCTTTGTGATTAACTATTGTCATTTAATTTATATCTTCCAGAGTAAACGATGTTCACCTCGACATTTACGTGGTGCAGAGAATCTTGATTTAAAACGAGATACTGTTTTCCTGTAGCAATACGTTTCCATTGATGCGGATGTTTGCGGTATAAAGATTGACCTAAGTTGTATATATCTATACCCTTATTTAATGCAGTTTGATACGTATTCCTAATTTGCTTCTCTATTTCATTTTGAGCCATTTGTGAGATTTCCTGTTCGCTAAGATCCGTATGTAATTCATTGATTCCGGCTTTCACACTCACAGAAATATCAAAAAACGCTTTGTCCATTTTTACAATCGGGGTTACTTTATAATCGGGTTTTTCTGCAACGAGGACAGCTTCAAGTTTCTCTTCGGTAATCAGTTCAATAGGCACTCGAATCGTGTGGCTACTTAGCCAGGGCATTCCTGATAATTCTTTGAGTTCCATTCGTCCAAAATATTTGTCCTGATCATAAACATGTATACCGGAATATTTAAGCAACTCTTTTGGTTTATTACTTTCCTTCCACTGACCTTTACGTATCGATATTTCCGGTATATAACTAGTTCTGGACTTTTCGTTTGAATCTAATATAAATTGTTGTAGGCGGATCGGAGTAAGGATGGAACGCTGTCTGAAATTTTGTTCGGGATTGTGAAGAATCGATGCTTTTGGTGACAATCTAAAAAACGGTGTTGCCAAAAGGATATCTTCAATAGACTCTTTTGTACTGAAAAGCCATGATAAGTACCTTATTTCACGATATCGGTTGATTAATTCCAGTACTTCTCCGACTTTGTTTTCCTTTAGTAGTCTATCGCTAAACAAAATGGCAGAAATTTGTCCAAAGTTTAAGCGCTGTTGTGATGTACTATACAAATCATTTGCCGCTTCTGTAAATGAGGAACCCTCACCTTTGCCCACCCAAACCGGGGGCTGTTCCGCCTTTTGCTGTACCTCGAGCTTTGCCACTGTTGTGAAATCGAGCAATTGCACATAAATGATGTATCGGCCATCGAGATAATCAATTCCAACAGCCGTTGCATAGTTCATGTTTTGCACTTCGTATCTACTCCAGCACCCAGTAAGGGTGAGGAGGAGTAGAATGACAACAATACTTTTATATCCCCTCATTTTTTCCTGTCCCCTTGGCTTGTAGGATCTTGCGTATTCAACATATCCGGCCGAGTTTTTCTCCATCGCCAAGGCACTCGAAGTAGTGCATTGGCAAAGTCTTTAAATGGAGGTGAGATCGGTGCCAAGTAAGGCAAGTCGCATGAACGCAATGAGGCTAGATGGCTGAGTACAATAAATAATCCAAGGAAGAACCCGTAGATGCCAAGCATAGCGGAAAGCGTGAAAAGGAAGAAGCGTAAAATGCTAATCGTTCCAGCCAATGCCTGGCTAGATAAAGTTGAACCAAACACATGAGTAAGCGCTCCAATGACAACGATACCAGGGGATAAGAAACCTGCTCGAATGGCCGCATCCCCCAGTATAAGTCCGCCTACAACCGTTACCGTACTGCCGACAGCTGAAGGCAATCGGATACCAGCTTCTCGTAGGATTTCTAAAAAGACAAGAGCAATAAACATTTCCACTATGACATCAAATGGAATTCCCAATCGGTTAACCCCCAACATTGCAAGTAGATAATAGGGGAGTTGATCTTGATGATAGGCAAGTATGGCAACCCAAAAACCAGGTAGTAGTAAGGAAACAGACAACCCTAATAATCGAAGAAATTGACCAAACGTAGCCGCTAGTGCAGTATGGTGGATATCTTCGGGGGTTTTCACGAGTAGGAACAAATTAGCTGGTGCGATTAAAGCAGCCGGTGTGCCATCCACAATTAACGCTACACGGCCATTTAACATACAGTTCACTGTAAAGTCTGGTCTGCCTGTATAGCCCATCAAAGGAAACAATGCTTTTGTCGGTTTCATTAATTCTTCTAGTTGAGTAGCACTGAATGCTCCGTCAATTTGAAGTTCATCCAATTTATTCTTTATATTTTGAACGATCTTAAGGTTAACAATGTCACGCATGTAAAGAATCGCAACGGTTGTTTTAGTGCGAACGCCTACTTTTTTTGTTTCATATATCATGCTCGTTGATTTAATGCGTTTTCGTATTAACGCCACATTGACACCCAGTTCTTCTACGAATCCATCTTTTGGACCTTTTACCGAGACCTCAATACTGGATTCTTCAGGATTTCGTGACGGTTTTTTTGAAATATCGAGGGAAAACAAAGTTTGTAGCGTCGGGATAAACAACAGCAGTTTGCCTTCAAAAATATCCGTTTCGGCCGTTTGCTCCCACTCCTCAGGAGTGACGAATTCTAATTTTAATTGACTCGACTCTGCAATTTCCTCATGATGATGAAAACCATAGTTTTCATAAAAACGTGTCAAATGGGGGAGCGCTGTCTCATGAATGAACGTTTTGTTGTCACTTAAACCCTCACAAAAGACCAAAAGGATTCTCGATTGTTCATCATTAGGTTGTAATTTGTAAACATGGTGCTTTACATCTTGACACATTTTAAAGTGCTGGATCAGTGATTGTTCATTAAGAGGTTGCGAAACTGTTGCCTCTGAATTATTAGTTGACGGCCTTTTTCCTGTCGCCATCTTGGATCTGAATCGTTTCATCATCAGCTGTTTCTCCTTTTGCTCTGTCTAGAAAAAATGATTCGTACGACATACAAGGTCAAGGTTCCTATTGTAAAAATGCAGAATGAAGGAAAATAAAATCGGCCCAACAGTCCTAGAAAAGTCATGTCACTAATTGGTAACAAAATGGCAATAAGCATGGAAAATGCTCCTAATAACATGGGAAACCATCTATGATTTTGTATATTCCATAATTCTGCCAAGAGATAGATTGAAAGCGACACCCGAATGAATGTTCCGGATAACCATTGGTAAATCGAAAGAAAATCGACATGCTCTACATATTCTCCCATTCTAACTATTCTCCATTGAGCGTAAGGAGGGTATCGCTGGTTAGCCGCTTCATCTGGTCCGAATATTGCTATCGAGCCCATCAAAGGTCCTAATGTAAGTCCTGCAAGGATGAGGGACATTAACATCAAACTTCTGAATCCTGGTTTCTTTGTTAATTGATGCTGAAGGAGCATCATCAATATAAATAACTCGAGCAATCCCCCGGCAACATATGGAATACCTTTCCATAATGGAGCAGCTCCGTCTGCTAACACAGGGAATAGCAGGGTATAATCTTTAAACTGAAAATTCACAAACGACACAAAGTAACCAAAAATAATAACAAAAGGAACTAATATCCCGCTTACAATCGCAATCGTGCTGAGTCCTTGCCTTGAAGCAAAGAAACAAGCAACAAGTGTGATTCCAGCGAGAAAAAGCATGGGTGTTTGAGGCAAGTACGCCGCGATCGTCCATGTTAGAGTATCCTTTAAGGAAATAAGGCCCATGAGCCATATAAATAAACTATAGAAAATAAGTAAAAGTGCTGCTAAAAACTTCCCAAAGCACTGCTCTAGCCACTTCTTGAAGTGTTGATTCTTCATGTTTTTAAGGATGTAGCTCAAACAACCTATCAACACAGGTGAAGAGACAAAAACAAGAAGGACGACAAGCCAAGCATCTCGCCCTGATACTCCTAGCAGTAACGGGACAATAAGAACGTGGTTCAACAATCCAATCGAGAGCAAAATAATCATGTATGACTGAATAGGAGATATCTTAGGCAAAATCTCACCTCATTTCCAACAAATGGAATGGAAATATCATGGGTAGAATTCCCTCATTAACTTGGTTCTATTCATTATGGAAACTTTCCTGTTAAGTGGTTTATTTGATAGAAGGAACGATTAAAAGAACTTGAAAATGTTTAAAAGGTTATGGCAAAAAGTCATAACCTTTAATGGACACATATTATTTTTTTGTCAGCAAATACAACCATAGTGAATTATTAAAAAATACTTTATTTAGCTGACTGGGAGTTTAGTTGAATCATAATGCGCAATAAATGTTTTAGGTAACTTTTATGTTTATATTGATAAACTGCAGAACACCGTCATTTGCTACACAGTGCAACAATACTGTTGAGCAGGGAGACTGGAGGATGATAAAAGGTGACCGATCTTCTTCTATTTCTCTACTGCACTTCCTTGTATTGTATTCCTTCTACATCACATCTTATTTTGTAAAAGTCTGCAATTAATGGATGTGTATCTTCCGTTAAATCCAGTTCTGTTAATCTTCTTTTTCCCAGCCTTCTATCGAGCATGGCGTATGCCCTAATAAGAACATTTTCTGAGTGTATTGCTTCCTCAATTGATAAAGTGCTATATCTCATAAAGGCTTGATAAATATGATAACTCTCAAACATATTTTGGTTCATCATCAATTTTTCAGCATCATCGGATAGCTCTTCTAATTTCTGATATTCCTTTGAATTAAACATGACTTCCCAATTTTCGTTATAGGGAATCCCTTTGAGACCAGCTTCCTTTTGCATCTTTTGATATAACTTTTCATACGTTACTGCATAAGAGATATCGGACGCACTTACTATTTCTTTTTTGTCTAATGTTATCCAGACTCTGCTTGGACGATCATGGAATTTGCGATAAACCGTTGCATGTACTTTGATGCGTCCTTTTAGTTTTTTACATAGAAAACTTTCAATTGTGGATTTCGTCTTACTCCATTGCATAGAAATCACCCTCACTATACGGCGTTATTGATAAGAATCTTTCAAAAAAGTAAAATACGTTAGAAATTCAGCTTCACTAAGAGATAGATGATCCGTTAAATCTTTCGTTCTCAAAACAAACTCTTTAACCCCAATAAATTCCGATTGGGCAACAAGGTAAAAATGTGTTCCTTTTTTGTATCCTTTAAACTGCTTTTTTAATCGATATACCTTCATTAAAATTACCTACCTGATCTCTATTTCATTTAGATAATCCAATTATAATTGATATTGATGATATTCTGCCTTTAAACTAAATGATTTGGATAAAAATAATGACACTGAGTTTATTTAACATGGTCCAATCGTGTATAGTGAGTTTATAATCTAGAATAAAAATGAAGAAAAAGAGGGGTACCTTATGTGTAGAAACATTAAAACTTTATTTAATTTTGAACCACCAGCTACGGATGAAGAGATTCACGCTGCATCTGTGCAGTACGTTAAAAAAATAACTGGGTTTAACAAGCCATCAAAGATTAACGAAGAGGCATTTAACCAAGCAATCAATGAAATAGCTTTGATTACGAGTAATTTATTAAACTCATTAAAGACTAGCGCCGAACCCAAAAATCGTGAGGTAGAGGCAGAGCGTGCTCGGATTCGGTCAGCTAAAAGATTTGGATAAAATATAATCAAAAAAAACCTCCTACTTTAAAGGAGGGAAAACGTCAAAACATATCCGGATACAGAAGAACCATGGCATCAGAAATCATGTCTGCCATTTCGCGGGCTTGCTTTTCAATCTTATCATAAGTTTCAATGTCTTTCTGATAGTCCTTATTAATCATAGTGACGGCTTCTTGTTTTGTTAAGTCTAGGTGCTGATAAAACATCTTCCTTACTGTTTCTTCAGATACATATGGATTTCCACTACTCAAGAACTTTGCAATTTCATCTGCGTTTTGATACCACTTTTTTTCTGCTGTACTTGCAGCTTGTTGATCACCGGCAATGGCTGCTTTTACAAGGTCAGCTGCAATCAGAAGATGTTCCTTAATTAAATTTCCATAAGTGGTTGCAGCCGCGTCACCATACAACCGACGAACCATATTCCCCATGTCTGTTGCATTGTGTAAGAGTCGAGTAAGTACAAATTGTAAATCGGGCAAATTGAAGGTGAGGCTAATAATTGCCATTCTTGTCCATGCAACATGCTCCTCCCACAGGCTACGCATATCGTTACGGTAATCAAGCTCGGTTTGGCTGATGCAACGATCTTTTTTAAGTTGTGTATTTGGAATCTTAATATATTCCCCAACTCTCAAATAATATGGATTAATTACTGGGTTTGTTTGAAAAATCTCTTCGGCAGTAGTCTTGTATGCTCTCGCCAACTGCCAAAGATTATCACCAGGTTGAACGGAATGTGTGTAAAAACGACTCAATGAAAACACTCCTTTTAAATGTAGATGTTTACTAAGATATTCATGTTGAATTAGCTGGGTGAATGTCCAAATTTAATCAGAGAGATTTTGATAGAAAAAGGATAATGGTTAAATTTGTTGAATGTATATAAAAAGACGTTTCTAGGAGGAAAATCTTGAAATGAGACAGATTATTGCCATGGGTGGCGGGGGCTTTTCGATGGAGCCAAATAATCTTTTGTTAGATCAATATATTTTGGCTCAAGTAAACAAAGATTTCCCCAAGGTATGTTTTATTCCAACTGCTAGTGGAGACCAAACAAACTATATTGAGCGGTTTTATAAGGCGTTTCATTCGCTTCCCTGCAAACCAACCCACTTATCCCTATTTGAACCTAATTTTGAGGATCTAGAAGAATATATTCTGGAGAAGGATGTTATATATGTGGGCGGGGGAAATACCAGAAATATGCTTCTTTTATGGAGGGAGTGGGGTTTAGATCACGTTCTGAGAAAAGCATATGAGAATGGAATTCTTCTTGCTGGCCTAAGTGCTGGTGCAATCTGCTGGTTTGAAGAAGGATTAACCGATCCATTAAATGCACCATTATATAAACTGGATTGTTTAGGCTTGTTAGAAGGGAGTAATTGCCCTCATTATGATGGTGAGAATAAAAGAAGGCCATCCTATCACCAATTAATCTTAGAAGGAAAAATAAAAGAAGGTTATGGCCTAGATGATGGTGTGGCCCTACACTTTGTAAATGAAACCCTCACTCAATCGATTAGTTCCCGACCAAGCGCAAAGTCATATTTTGTTAGAAGGACACATAATCAAATTGTCGAAGAAGAAATAAAAACCATATACTTAGGTTCATGAGCAAATAGGCACTTTAAAAAACGTAATTCGTAGAAGTCACCACGTAACGAAAGTTTAGAACGATTTATACTAGGGTACATTTAGTTGATAGAGGATAATTTAAAGGAGTGAAAAACGTATGTTTAGTCAATTGGGTCAGGTTATGTTATATGTCAATAACCAGGATGAGGCAGTGAAGTTTTGGACAGAAAAATTAGGCTTTACAATAGTTGATGAAGAAGATAATGGTCAAATGAGATGGATTGAAATCGCTCCTACAAAAGGTGCAGAAACAAGCATTATTCTGCATGATAAGGAATTCGTTGCAAAAATGTCACCTGGTTTAAATCTTGGCACACCATCTTTAATGTTTTTTACGGAAAATCTTGATCAATTACATACCGACTTATCAAACAAAAATATTACCGTCGGGGAAATAGTCACGATGCCTTCGGGCAAGGTATTTAATTTTGCGGATAACGAAGAAAATTACTTTGCAGTAATGGAGAAAAAGTAATTGGCCAACTGATAAGCAAGCATGAACTTAGCAAATAATATCAAGCACAAAGAGCGACCCTCTTTGTGCTGTTTTCGTTTATTCTAATAGTTGTTTTTGAGCATATGCCCCTTTTTTTATTTTTACAATGACGTTACTTACAGCTATAAGCCAAAGAACTCCAAGTATAGTATACGTGTAGAGTGAGAATGTCTTAGAAATATCTAATGCCCCTAATAATGTCCTGATATTTGTAATAATAATTATGCCGCCTACAAGTACGCCTAAGAGGTTTGTAGGTATAATTTTGACGATCCACGCCGCGATTGGAGCTGCTATGATTCCACCTATCATCAGGGCAAGCACCCATTGGAAATTGATATTGGTCCAACCTAATGTTAAAAGAAAGCCCAATGTAGATGAAACAGCTATTGCAAATTCGCTTGTATCAACTGAACCTATCACTTTTCGCGGCTCCATTTTATTACCTGTCAATAAAACTGGAGTCGCGATTGGACCCCATCCTCCACCTCCTGTTGCATCGAAAAAACCAGCAATAAAGCCAAGTGGAACAAATTGTTTTTTTGTCCATTTCTTATTTGAGGTTGTTCTGTTGGAGTTCCCTTTGAAAAGGAATTTATAAATAACAAAAACCCCTAGGATTAATAGAAAAGTGGATACGTAGGGCTTTATCATATCGCCTGGTATACTACTTAAGAAACAAGCACCAAGAAAAGCGCCAATCGAGCCAGGTAAAATTAGTTTATATACGACTTGTTTATCAACATTTCCAAAGCGAATATGTGATACACCTGATGCAGCTGTTGTGACTACTTCTGCCATATGAACGGATGCAGAGGCAACTGCTGGTGCAATTCCAAACATAAGTAACAACGAAGTGGATGTAACCCCGTATGCCATTCCTAGAGAACCATCAACTAACTGTGCAGCTAAACCTATAAAGGCAAGAATTATCAACCTTCTCATATTTATCTCTCCTTTTTCCAACAATCCTGAATAGACTAGAAATGATTAGAAAAAATTTGAATTGTTGACTAATCTAATCAAGATTCTAACCTAAGATATGTCATATTCTTTGGGTGGGTTCTTTGTCTAAAAAAAATAGGCTTCATCTAGATTTTTGGCGGAAGGGGAGATCATCTTTTGAAGGTTTCAAGTAGGGGAGAATATGCACTGCGGGCATTAATCTGTCTTGGTGGAGAAACGAATAATCTAATAAATATAGAGGAAATATCGGAGAAAACACTTGTGCCTGTTAATTACTTAGAACAGATCCTGTTGCAACTAAAAAGAAATGGATATGTCCAAAGTAAAAGAGGGGTAAACGGAGGTTACAAATTAAGTAGAAATCCAAATGAGATTATTATTGGAGAAGTCATTCGAAACTTAGAAGGGCCATTAGCACCTATGGGGTGTGTTAGTATTACATCCTATGAAAGTTGTCCATTAGAAGGTAATTGTTTATTAAAACCTTTATGGGCACTTGTTAGAGATAAAGTGGCAGAGTTATTAGATCATACGACACTTTCCGACTTATTAAAGGGTAGTATCTAGACAAAAGAGATGACTGCTTTAATCCCATCTTTCCTATGCAATCGACTACTATCTATCCTATTAATGTAAAATAATTGTAAATTTATTAAGGTAAAGAACGAAAAACCTCGAATTTTAGTGTAAAATGGTTGGAAAAGGAAAAGAACTTAGAGTGGAGAGGGATTCGTCTAATGTTTCGCAAAATTCAATTAACAAACACAACAAGTTTAAAACATATTTTGCTCATAACGGGTATTCTCTGGTTAAAGACGGTGATTGTTTGTTTTGTCGGATTTAACCTTAGCATCCAATCCTATTTTGATATTTTATTAGTACTTACAAGTTCCATCGGGTCTTTATTATTAATGATGGGTTTCAGTTTTTATTTTCGTGAAAAGGTAAATAGATTCGTATTGTTTGCATTATTCGTTTTGGGGACTGCCATCCTTTATGCTGATCTACTTTATTACCGTTTTTATAATGATTTTGTAACGGTGCCAATCCTTTTTCAGTTCAATAATGTTGGCGGTTTAAGTGCAAGTACGGTTGAATTAATGAGTCCATGGGATCTCTTTTTGTTTGTTGATTTATTTATTGTAGGATGGCGGCTTTTAAAAATAAAGTCCGTCATTACCGTTCAAAAACATGTTAAAAAGAAATATATAGCAGCTGCTTCAGGGCTCATTGCGTTGACGATTTGTTTAGGCTTGGTTAAATCAGTTCATCTTTTCTCAGAAGCTTATGACAGGGAACAAATGGTGAAATCATTAGGGCCACTAAATTATCATTTGTATGATATTGCTTTAGGTCTCAAAGCTCCTCTAGAACGATTACTTGTAACAGAGGCAGATGCCGTTGCCTTAGAGGAGCACTTGCAGCGTAAAGATTCTGAGCGAACTGACTTATTCGGAATGGCAAAAGGTAAAAATGTGGTCCTAATCACGTTGGAATCGACTCAAGACTTTGTCATTAATCAAAAAGTAAATGGTGAAGAAGTGACACCATTCTTAAATGACTTGATTAAGAAAAGTTTTTATTTTAATCAAATCTATGATCAAACAGCACAGGGAAAAACATCGGATGCGGAATTTATGATCGATACAAGTCTATATCCATTATCAAGCGGATCTGTTTTTGTAAGAAGACCTGAGAATACGTACTATAGTCTTCCTCATATTCTAAAAGAGAACAATGATTATTATATTGCAGCACTTCATGGTAATGTAAATACGTTTTGGAATCGGGATGTCATGTACAAAGCATTAGGCTATGATCGATTTTTCTCAATGGATGATTACCAGGTAACAGAAGAAAACTCTGTTAACTATGGATTAAAAGATATTCCATTTTTTACTCAATCAGTGGAACATATGAAGGATTTACGTGAACCGTATTATGCCAAATTCCTTACCTTGACGAATCATTTTCCATATTTATTAGACGAGGAAGATCTGTTTATTGAACCAGCAAATACAGGGGAAGAAGTAGTGAATCGCTATGTGACAACAGTTCGTTACTTGGATAAATCAATTGAACTTTTTTTCGAAAAGTTAAAAGCAGAGGGATTGTACGAAGATACCGTGTTTGTACTTGTAGGTGACCACTATGGTATTTCTGAAAAATATGAAGATGGCCTTAATGAGTTACTAGGCGAAGAGGATTCGATTGTTAATCAAATAAAGCATAAACAAATACCACTGATTATTCATGTGCCTGGCCAAGAAGGGGAAACGATATCTACTCAAGGCGGTGAAATAGACATACGCCCTACTTTACTCCACCTCCTTGGTATCAAAATCGATAATCGTTATTCATTTGGACATAATCTGTTCACAAGAAATAGCGACCATCCGGTTATTTTTCGAGATGGTGGTTTTATAAGCGAACATTACTTATATAAGGATAACGTTTGTTATAGGAAGCAAGATGGAGAACCTGTAGACCTTCATAAATGTGATCCTTATTTGGACGTGGTAAGAGAAGAACTAACACTATCGGACAGTATCATCTTCGGTGATGTATTACGATTCATGGTTGAAGAATAAGTTTTTTTTATGAAGAAGGAGAAGTATGTTAGGACTAGTAAGTATCATAATCGGATATATATTTGGTTGCATCCATGGTTCAAACATCGTTGGTAAACTTAAAAAGATTAATATTAAAGAAAGTGGCGTTAAAAATGCAGGTGCTTCCAACACCACTATTGTTTTAGGTTGGAAGTACGGCATTATAGTAGCTTTAATTGACATTGGAAAAGGCATCGTGCCAGTTTTAATAATGAGATATTGGTTAAGTGGCTATTCTCTTGATGAGAGAACCTTTTACATTCTACTTTTTTTAAATGGAGCTTTCGTTATTATTGGTCATAATTTTCCTGTAACCATGAAATTTAGTGGTGGAAAAGGGACAGCTTCAATGATAGGAGTGGCTTTCGCGATTGATTGGAAGGTGGGGTTAATTGGTTTTGTCCTGCTCATTCTAATTACTCTTATTAGCGATTACCTTCCAATTGGTGTACTCGTTATGTATCTTTCATGGGTAGTACTGACTTATTTATTTGGTTATCCTTTGTCTGCAATATTGATTACATTCGCCTTAACATTACTATGTATCTATAAACATATGGAAAACTGGAAACGAATCCAAAACCAAACAGAAACAAGGGTTTCGAGCATGTTTAAAAAGAAGTGATGGATATGGAATGTTACTAAATAGGTAAATAGGGTGTCAAATATGTTTGACACCTTGTTTGCTTTTTTTTATAATGAAGGTGTAAAAAAGTCTTTACAGCTTACAAAAGCAAGGGTGGCATCGCGAATGGAAAATAAAATTAAAGAATACAGAGAAAGCAGTGGGTTCTCACAAGGGAAATTAGCAGAAATGTGTAATGTCAGTAGGCAAACGATTAATGCAATCGAGAACAATAAATATGATCCCAGCTTGCAGCTAGCATTTGATATTGCACGGACATTAGGAGTCACCATGGAAGAAATCTTTATGCCAGAGAATGGGGGGAAAAGGAATGGATAAAACAAAAAAAGTAATTGGGGTTATAGCCTTTCTTGTATTTTTAACAATTGCAGGATTCTCCTTATACAAGTGGATAAGATATGGAACGATTGATGCTGGTTCAATATTCTTTAGTTTTCTTGCTTTAACTTATTTTTTCAACTGGCTCAATTGGGGGAATCATGAAGGTGGTGGCGAGAAAGACGAATTAGACAAACATATTCAAACCCAAAGTGCCAAAATCGGTTATTATGTGCTAATGGTACTATCCGGTTTAATACTCTTTATATCTGAAGGGACCGGAAACTTTAATCATATTGATAATTATCCTTTGCTGCTAGTGGTTTGCCTTACATTTGTTACCGTTCCGATTACAGAATTTATTTACTCTAGAAAGTACAAGTAATTCGAGCAATTTCTATCTAAATAACATCAAGAGGTTTACGTAAATCAAGGGGAGACGCTTCTTGTTTCATATTGTTATGTAGGGAAGGGGAGATAAAACGTGAAGAAGAAAGATATCATTTGGTTAATTGTTTTAACGGGAATCACGGTATATATTGGATTCACATTAGTCAGCTACTTTTATATTGGGGATACATTTGGGATTCCTGAATATTTGGTTGTTATCGGACTCGTTATTGCCTGGTCGGAGTTCATAACTTGGGGGTCACGCAGAGAGGTTCAAAAAGATGAAATGGGTAAAGAGATAATTAAAAAAAGCAATAACATAAGTTATAACATTCTTTTTATAGCATTATTAATTATTTGGATCATAGACTATTTATTTATTGGGAATGAACATAACTATCCACTTTTTATTGCTTTGTGCTTAGCGTATACCATTAATCCAGTCGTTCAATATATTCTAGTGAAAAGACAGATAGGTTAACTTTTTAAGTGAGGATGTCGCCTTTTTCTGGGGGAGAAAATAATGAAAATTAAATATTCCATTGTTGATGTGTTTTCACAAGGAAAATATACAGGAAATCCACTTGCGGTATTTAAAAACACTGGAAATCTTCCTGATAAAGAAATGCAACAAATAGCTAAAGAAATTAATTACTCCGAAACTACTTTTATCTTGTCTGATGTAAAAAATACCGGTGGGTATGATGTTCGAATCTTTACACCGAATGAAGAGATTCCTTTTGCTGGTCACCCTACTTTAGGAACTGCTTTTATTATTCAAAACGAATTAGTAGAGGAACCCGTAGAACAACTGATTCTAAATTATAAGGCTGGTAAAATCCCAGTATCATTTAATAATCAAGATGAAGTTATTTGGATGAAACAAAATGAACCAACTTTTGGTCCACTTTTAGATAAAAAAATAGTTTCTGATGTTTTAAACATTGGTCATGAATACATAGAAGATGATTTTCCAATTCAAGAGGTTTCAACAGGACTTCCGTCCATAATTGTCCCTTTAAAGTCTTTAGAGGCTGTAAAGAAAGTCAATATAAATAAAGAAAAGTATTATACATTAATTGAACACTTGGAAGCGAAAGGAATTCTAGTTTTTTCACCAGAAACCTATCACTCTGAAAATAATATTAATGTTCGAGACTTTGCAGATTACTATGGTATTCCAGAAGATGCGGCTACGGGAAGTTCGAATGGATGCTTAGCTGCATACCTTGTGAAATATAAGTACTTCAATAAGAGTGAAATTAACATTCGTGTAGAACAAGGATATGAAATAGGTCGGAAGTCGTTATTATTTCTAAAAGCGAATGAGCGCAACGAGAAAATGAATGTTTATGTAGGTGGGAGAGTCATAAAAATAGCTCAAGGTGAGTGGTTTCTATAACCATGATGTGCTCCTTTGTAAAATCAGACAAAAGAGCAACAAAGTTTATGAAAACAGCCATTATTTATGACCCTGTTATGGGAATGGCATCAATAGGGCAGTTACAGAGGTGGACTCTATGAAACAAATGAATATTGATTCTTGGTTGATTGAGATTGATATTGCACAAACAAAGGAATTCTATGAAACGTATCATTTTATCACCGAAGATTGCGGTTGTGATTATTGTACGAATTTTGTTTTAGCTTGTGACACGTTCTCTCCAGAGGTAACAGACCTTTTTCATACACTAGGTATTGATCCTCGAAAAGAGGGAGAGGTTTCTGAGTTTATGAAGAACGAGGATGGAACACATATATATATTGCCTTTTATCATCTTGTTGGCAAAATCATTGAGCGCCCCGAGCATTCACAGCCTACTAAGAAGAATGGCGAAGATTCGCCACTTTTATTTGTTAACGTTCATGGTTTTGAAATAAGTTTTACTGAAGATTTATCGTTAGTTCCAGATGGATTTCCAATGCCAACAATTCAAATGGAGATGCAACTAAATATCCCGTGGTTATTAACTTAATATGTGTTGGAATACTTAAAAATGAAGGCTTAAGGGGTAGCTACTACTCCTTTTTGTTTTAATTTTCACCTTGTTTTTTCATGATTTTGGTTTATAAGCCATCATATGATAGATTCAACTTTTCATAATATTGTCTTCATACTATATTAATTTAATGAAAGGCTATTTTCGTAAACTTTGTTGCTTTTTGATCCGAGTATGATAGGGATAGATTATTGTCCATTCAGTGATTTCAGTGGATGGTACGAGATCCTCGAAAATGCTTGCATTTTCTTCGTGCGGTGTAGTTTCAAGGAAGCAATCCAACGTCCTGCGGGAATAGCGAGCCAAGCGAGACCCCGCAGTGACATAACGACTTGTCCAGTTGCAGCGGCTAGAAACTCGAGAAATTTCAACTCCTCCTTCAGAGGCAAAATACGCCTCTTTGTCGGAGTCTCCGAGGCACACGACGTGGCGCTTTAGTCGGCCAATTTTCTCGTTTCTGTGCAAGCCGCCTTCACATTTCGTTGAGGAGGCTTGCGGATCGCCCGCGGAAAGCGAGTGCCAGGAGCGGAAATCACCCTACATATAAAAGCAACAGTCTTTTAGAAAAGAGACTAAAGAAAAAATCTCAATATTAGTATAAAGTTAACTCATGAAGTCATTTTTAATGGGGTGGGAAACTATGAAAATAGTCCAGGCAACAATGGAAGATCTTGATGGAGTATCAAAATTATTTAATTCATACCGAATGTTTTATCAACAAGAATCTGATATAGAAGGGGCTAAGGCTTACATAGAAGAACGTATGGAGTGCAAGGAGTCCGTCATATTTGTCGTGAAAGACCACGAAAACTATGTCGGCTTTACACAACTTTATCCTACTTTTTCATCTATATCTATGAAAAGAGCTTGGATCTTAAATGACTTATATGTTGATTCAAATGCAAGAAAACAAGGCATAGGAGATATGCTTTTACAGAAAGCAAAAGAATATGCCATTGAAACAGGTGCTAAAAGCATCAGTCTCAGCACGGCACCAGACAATGATTCAGCGCAAAGATTATATGAAAAGAATGGCTACAAAAGGGATTCTCAATTTTATCATTATGAATTAGAACTAGCGGGGGCTTTATGATTAATTACAATGGGAAAAGATTTGTTTCAATTGCTAACACTGAGAATGGAGAAGTTTCTTCAAAGACTTTTTTTGATTATGAACAAGATGGAAATATCCTTTCAGCCTCTTATAGTGGTGGCGAAATCGTTAAAGGTACACTTATCGGTATAGTTGAAGAGAATGGTAGTTTACATTTTAGATATAACCATGTGAATATAAGGAATGAGATACGGGGAGGGCAATGTTATTCAACTCCCGAATTACTTCCAGACGGTAGAATTAGACTACACGAGAGTTGGAAATGGCATGATAATGAACAAACTGAAGGGAAATCTACCATTGAAGAGGTAAACTAGAACACTAGTCGGTTACTTTGTTTGAACCCAACTTTTTTTCCAACTATAATAAAGAAAACATAGAAGGAAGGAAGTATTATGACTAAACATCGGATTTATACAATGAGTTTTGCAGGTGTCTATCCTCACTATATTACGAAGGCCGAGAAAAAAGGGCGTACGAAACAAGAAGTCGATGAAATCATTTGTTGGTTAACAGGGTATAGTCAGGAAGAGTTAGAAGCGCATTTAGAAAATAAGACAAACTTTGAAGATCTTTTTGCGGAAGCACCAAAATTAAACCCTTCACGCGCTTTGATCAAAGGTGTGATCTGCGGAGTCCGCATAGAAGAAATTGAAGACCCGTTGATGAAGGAAGTTCGCTATATGGATAAGCTTATCGATGAGTTAGCAAAAGGAAAAGCAATGGAGAAAATTTTGCGGAAATAATAATTATACACGAAGAAACACTGATTCCATGTAAATGTAAAAGGAACAGTGTTTCTTTTTTGATGTTCACCCACGCTTTTACATCGGACGGGGAAACACATGCCACGTTAATGAAAAATGCAGTAGTTTAAAAGGTGCTTCTTTCCTTTGTAAGGTAGGTAGCCTCGTAGTTATTAAAAAAATGTCTGGTCCGATAGGGTAATTTATATTTCATGAAGAAGGAATAAAAGCTGGATGAGCCGAATAAATCATAGTGTTTAAGGTTTTGTTGTATTTTCAAAGTCAGGAGTCGCCACCTTACGCTCCACTCAACTTGGTTTAACAAAAAGCAGCAATCTTTTTGAAAAGAGCCTTTAACATTGAAAGATATTCTAAACAGTAAGGAGATTGGTGGAATGAAAGTTGTAACTAACATGTTTTTAGAACAACTTGAGATGAATTATCATGAGAATGATTGGTTTGCATCCATGGATCAGGCGCTTCATGGAGTCACCGCGGCTGAGGCAGCATGGACAAGTTCGGGAAACAGCAATTCAATTTGGCAGATTGTTAACCATTTGATCTTTTGGAATGAAGATGTAATCCATCGAATTAAGGGGACAGAAAATCCGCATAAGGCAGAAGACAATGAAGAGACCTTTGGAAACCCAGGGGATCCAGAAGACGTAAATGGGTGGGCTCAGACAATGCAGCGCCTTAATGAAGTCATGAATCATTTAAAAACGGTTATTGCTGACCTTGACGATGAAAAGTTAAAAGCTCCTTATGCAGCTGACAGATACTCTATTGAGCGTTTACTAAGCCATATCATGATGCACGATACGTATCACCTTGGCCAAATTGTTCTGTTACGGAAGTTGCAATCCACTTGGGATGGCGTTGATTGGTCCTAAATCAACTTGGTTTTACAAATGGTGTTAGAGTTAAGAATTAAAATAGGTGATTAGGATTGAACTTCAAACAATGATAGAGGGCAAGATTAAAAGGTGATTATTTATTGATCACCTATTTTTTTATTTGTAAATACAACTCATCATATTTTTCTGCTAATCTAAAATCCAAAGCTGTTAGTCCCCTTGCTCTCCACGATGTAATCTTAATCGAAATCAGTTTATAGTCAATGGAGATAAAGGGATGGTGATTCATTTTTTCTGACAGCTGGGCGACATTCTGAACAAATTCTATCCCGTTTAGATAGTCCTTAAATCGATATTTCCGTTGAATCCATTTTCCATCGACTAGCTTCCAGTCTGGATGTTCTGCTAGTTTTTCTTGGATGACTGCCTCGCTAAGTTTATCCATGTTCATTTCCCCTTCGTGTCCCACTTATTGAACAATTTCAAAGACTGTTCCTTGGTTATAGTCAGTCACTTTCGTAGAGCCATAAGCTCCTAGGTATAATCTGGTTTGATTTAGATTTGTTCCTAGGCTAACGTAATATGCTGATTGAGTGCCAGAGTTATAATTGGTTTCAATAATGCTATAATCATTTGGTTTACCATCTATTCGTGCCCTCGTATAAGCTAAGGCCCCTCTAACTGGAGTTTGTGATTCGTCCTTTCGGGCGAAATCAATAAAAACGACACTTCCTGTTAAGTCAGGAATGCCATTCCCCATATAGGCTTGAACTCCTGTGAGCGCCGTCCCACTAAACTTATCAGGTCGGTGATCTTGATGATAATAACTAGTTAAAGGATGAATCCGACTCACTGATGTTTCAATTACCTCATTGTAATAGGCAAAAATTTTCTCATTTACATCTTGGTTAGATGTACAGTTTCTTATAATCGAAGTAGGCAAATCACCTTCCCACCCACGCCAACCAAAATTAATAAAACCTTCTTGTTCGAGAGGACGAGGATTTCCTGCCTCCAATTGGAAAGAGGAACTCTGCCCCGTAAGCTGCGTAACAGGAATTGGTTTAATTTGAACGAATGAAAAAATGGACTCAACTAAATCCTGACCGACATTTCCCACGTATTTGATAAACTGATTATTATACCGTTGATAGGAAATGCCTGGTATATTACGAACGCCTTTGGCTATAACCGTGAGCGTTTCCTGAATAGGTACAGATAGTTCACTAAAACGAGTGACGACGGACGGATTATGGATTGACGTATTTCTACCAACATCGATTTCAATGATTTTCCCCGCGATTTCCATATCATTTTGGCTTAAATTAAACGGGTCATACCCTGATCCACCATCCCCGGTTGTTAAAACAAGTTTTCCTGTTTCGGGTGAAAAGTTTAAGCTGTTAACACCATTATGATTTGAAAATGGCCTTCTTAGATTAAGTAAAGTTCGCCTCTTTTGGGGCTGGCCATTCGGTTGAAATATCCATTCTTCTACAGTATCAATATGGTCAAAGAGAGTATCTCGATTTGTCCATTTAAGGTTTAATGTGTTGGTATCACACGGGTTCGGAGCATAAGGTTCTGGAAGAGCACCTGGACCTTGTGTTCCAGCTACTGAATAATGAAGATAAAATAAGCCGTTATAATTAAATCTGGGATGAAACGCTAGTCCTAGCAAACCTCTCTCATCATATCCACCGTTAGTACCTAGTTTAAGGATTCGAGATCGAATATCTAAAAAAGTACGAACCTCACCGTTTCCTATGTAAAAGATTTCTCCAACTTGGGTTGCAATAAATAATCGTTCAATTGAGTCACCTGGTAAAAAAGCAGTCTTCAAAACAGTGGGTAAATTAATCCGTTGTACAATGGGACGTAAACGAACCTTCACTTTTCCCAACAAACTTTACACCCCTTTTCATTGCTTTCTTTTAGCCCCGCATTATCGGGCTTAAAGCCCCTCTTTCAGAGGTGGCAATTCCCCATAAAAACCCGATTTGTTCAACTAACAATCTGTGAGGTAAGATGGCCACCTTATTGAAGTATCACTTTAGAATATGAGTCGAAGATTTCTAATAGTACCAAATAAAAATGACTGCTGGTCTTGAACAACAATTTCTAGCATAAACTTCTTTCTTACTGCATCTACCTATTATGGGGGTGTCACATGCGGTCATTTATTAAGAAAGTAACTTCTAGTTTTTGGGTAGATAAGACAAACCTATCAAATGACGGTTATCCAAAGACAATGAGGCTAGTAGTTGGTGGATTATTAGGTTCGGCGGCCGTCATTTTTCAGTCTGCAGGGGTTTTTACGGGGATCGGTTTCATCCTAAGTATGATGAGTACGGGCCCTCTTGTACTTGCAAGCCTAGTGTCACTTAAAATTGGTGTGATGACATATTTCGTATCCGCATTTCTATTGGTTATGCTCCAGCCAAGTGAACTATTGGTATTTCTCTTTACCACAGGATTATTAGGGCTCAGTTTAGGCATTGGGCTTAAGTATTTAAAGAAGAGCGTATTAACAGTTGCGTTTGCAGCATTAAATTTGACGTTAGGTATAAGTCTTTTATTATATGTAATTAAGTTTCCTATACTAGGGCCATCCGTATCACTACGTTTTGATAGTGTGGTTCTATTAGGGATATTTGCTTTTTGCTTATTGTATAGCTGGATTTGGATGAAAGTAAGTATTTCTGCTTTTAAAGTTCTCCAAAAAATTGTTTTACGATGAGAGTGGGACATGGGACCTGTCCCTGTGTCCCATGTTTGTGAAGATTGGTTATAGCTTGTTGGTCCAAGAAGGAATTTGAGCTGTTTTTGTGGAATATATTTATTAAAATAGATTTCCAAAGTATTCTTAATTCCAGAGAATAAAGGCGATATACGATGGAGAGTATGTAGGAAGGTGAAAATGTGGTTGATACTAGAAGTGAGTTTTGGGAATGGATTAAAGCCCTTTTTATTGCACTCTTAATAGCTTTTATTATTCGTGTATTTTTCTTTACACCTGCTATTGTTGAAGGTGCCTCGATGCAGCCTACTTTGCAAGACCAAAATCGAATGATTGTTACAAAAGTTGGTGAACCGAAAAGATTTGATGTTGTCGTTTTTCACGCAACTAAGGAAAAAGACTATATTAAAAGAGTGATTGGTTTGCCGGGAGATCGCATCGAGTATAAAGATGATACATTGTACATTAATGGAAAACCATACGATGAGCCTTATTTAGACAAAAGTAAACAAGAGCTAATCAATGGCCCATTAACAAATTCATTCACATTACGGGAAACTCCTGTGGGTAGTGATGTAGTTCCAGAAGGACATTTGTTTGTAATGGGAGATAACCGTCGAAATAGTATGGACAGTCGTCACATTGGGGCGATTCCAATAGATAGTGTGGTTGGAACGACAAATCTTGTAGTCTGGCCAATCAAAGAGATCAAAATACTTGATTAAGTATATAAAAGGTGCTCTCCAATAGCACCTTTTTTTAATGTATTAGAAACTTTCTCTTTTTATTTTCGTATACACATGTAAGACGAACTAAAGGGATGGTCTTGATGGAAGCGATTTATACAATTCTTGAGAATATATTTGGTGCCATTGCTCATGTTTTGGACAATAGGAAAAAAGGTAAAAAAGGAACGGGGTGAAATAATGTTAGCTAAGATTAAAGCACTACCCGAGAAAAAAGCATTCATGATCGGCATGTCAATTATTATAATCAGTCCATTATTATTATTTCTATTTTCGCTATTATTCCCTATAGATAATTGGATGACAATGATTATCCAAGGTATTGTCTGGGGTATTGCCACCTTATTTGTTTTAAGTGCTGCTGATAAAAGGCATTCACGAGTGAAGTAAGTAGAAAAGGATTTAGATTTGCCTTAAGTTTCCCGATAAACTTTATATTATCTGTACACAACATTTACTTGGCTTTAATATTCAGATGATATGATTGATTTATCAACGAATGAGGAGGCATTATAAATGAATGTACGTGCACTATTTATTGATATGGATGGTACATTACTAACAGCTTCAAACAATATTTCCCAACGGAATTTAGAAGCCATTTATAGACTGATTAATCAGGGAGTAAAGGTTTTTCTAGCAACTGGCCGACACTACGAAGTAACGGCGCCCTACCATAAAGAAATCGGATTACGAACACCCATGATTTGTTTGAATGGCGCCTCTATTCATGATGCATGGACGGGAAAAGCGTTACAAAAGAGAACCGTCAACATAAATGAGGAGCGATTTCACCTTCTGACTGCTGATAGACCTTGTAATGTTATCGTTCACACAGCAGATGGGCTCTATTGTAAGGAAACAGATGAAGAAATCGATTATTGGACAAAAGTTGGGCAAACTCCACCAACATATATTGGAGATTTAAGACAGGCTCAATACCAAGGTGTCCTTAAATATAGTGTTCGAACAGGAAAAGCAAGTCCAGAGTTGTCTTCTATATTTAAAAAGGAAGCAGAAGTCATTGACTGGAATGATGGGTTTGAATTAGTTGCACCAAAAGTTTCGAAATGGTCTGCTATCAAAAGCTTAATTCATGCCTATCGCATTAACCCAAAAGAAGTTGTCGCCATTGGTGACGGACCAAATGATATCCAAATGCTTCGTCATGTAGGTACTGGTGTGGCTATGGGGAATGCAGATAATGATGTAAAAGCAGTAGCTGATTTTGTTACAGGGCACCACCAAAATGATGGATTAGCTGAGTTCATTGAACGCTATCTATGTAAACCATATGAGACGTATGCCCTGTAAAGTAAGCTGAATGGTTAGTGATTAAAATGTTTTGCTTTTTTTCGTAGATTTAAAGAAAAACTAAATACACAATACATTCGGCCATATAAGTGAAATTATTATATGGCTTTTTCATCTCTATTAAACTCAAATTAACCCAACCAAAAGATAAATAGCTGTTCCCCATATAAAGATCGCAGAGCATTTATTGAATACCTTCATTAAAACTCCAGTACCATCTAATCTTTTCATAACCGCACCAGCCAGCATTAATCCAAAGAACCATATCCAAGATACAAAAATACAAGAAACGGTATATAGTATTTGTTCTGTTCCGACATATTTTAATGCACTTGTTCCAATCACCCCGACAATATCTAGGATGGCATGCGGATTTAGCAAGGAAACGGATAAAGCAAAGATGATTTGTTGCCGGATAGGCAAAGCTTTGTTCGTTTCATTTGTTGTCGGTGAAGACCGCCAAATTGCGTATCCCATATATAGTAAAAACAAAATCCCCGCACTCATCAGACTAATCCGCAACCATTCAAATTGTAGAACGATTGCTGACAAACCAAACACAGCTAAAAGGATTAACAGTGTATCGCACAAACCAGCTGTAATAGTTGCAGGAAACGCCCGCAGTAGTTTTGGCTGTGTTGCCCCTTGCGAAAATACAAATACATTTTGTACACCTAAAGGTAAAATTAGACCAAATGCTAAGATAATCCCATGTAAAATGGCTTCCATATACTCAACTCCATTGTTTAAACAAATAGTTTGGTTCAAACTTATTTATCAGGTTTAAATACTTCTACCATAATCTTTGTTATATATTCTTCTTTTTGATTCGTTACAACCGTATCGTAAACATACTCTTCAAACACATAATTTCCTAAGGTTAGATTTAATCGTTCCATTTCCGAAAGAAGTCGTTTATATGTTTTATGTATTGTTTTATCATCACCGACATGGTATCCGATAAGGAAATCACCTTTTACAGCTTGGAAATAAGGATAACCCTCTTTGGGATTAGGTTGTTCCATATATAAGTAGCTATATTTAGAGAATTCTCCATTTAATACTTGCTCCCGTTTGGTTATACCACCTATAGGGTGGCCAGTGTCAAGTTGTGATTCATTTAATTCGTCAATAAATTCAGAAATGACTTCTACAAATTCTTCATCCGAAATATTTTCGATATTTCTACTTAAATAAAGTGTGGCTTCAGGTAAGTGTTCAAGGGTAATTTGGTCAAAGTTAATTTGTGCGGCCTCTTCCATTAATCCTATTTTAGCCTCAATTAGCTTTTCCTTCATTTCAATTTCTTGGCGCTTTTTCACGATTTCTTCCCGTTTTTGATACATTAAACGTAAAAAGCTTTCAGGGGATTTATTTTGTGTGTATTGTTGAATGTCGTGTAGTGACATATCGAGATCTTTTAATAAATCAATTACATAAAATAACTCCATTTGATTAATGGAATAAAATCGGTATCCTTTTTCATTTTTATATACTGGAGACAAAAGTCCGATTTGATCATAGTAAAAGAGAGTTTGTTTGTTAACCTTGCAAAGCTTTGCGAATTCACCAGTCGTTAAATACTTTACATTTTTTTCATTCATTTTTTACAACTCCATTCTTGACTATATAGTAACTATATACACTACGATAAAATCTGTAAACAAATGAAAAGTCTAATGGTATTTGTTTTGTTTAAGGAGTGTGAAATTGATGAAGACATATAAAGTCACTTTATGGTTATTATTAATGAATTTATTCATTGCATTTTTGGGAATTGGCCTTGTCATTCCTGTATTACCAACGTTAATGAATGAATTAGGTTTAACCGGTACAACAGTTGGCTATTTAACTGCTGTGTTCGCGATTGCTCAATTGATTGCCTCACCATTTGCAGGTAAGGCTGTAGATAAGTATGGAAGAAAAATAATGATTGTCATAGGCTTATTTATATTCGGCTTCTCAGAATTCTTATTTGGGATAGGGAAAGGAATTGAGATATTATTTATTTCGCGTATTTTTGGCGGAATTAGTGCCGCATTCATCATGCCAGCAGTTACAGCCTTTATTGCGGATATTACGACTTTGGAGACTCGTCCGAAAGCACTCGGTTATATGTCTGCGGCCATAAGCACAGGGTTTATTATTGGTCCAGGTATAGGTGGATTTCTTGCTGAATTGGGGACGCGAATTCCATTCTTTTTTGCAGCGGGACTTGGTACGATCGCAGCGATTCTTTCGATCATTTTATTATCTGAACCCGAACGTCAGACAGAAAATCACGAACAACCATCGGAAGACCAAGTTGGGTTTAAACGGATGTTTGCTCCAAAATATTTCATTGCGTTTATCTTAATTTTTATTGCTTCGTTTGGTTTAGCAGCTTTTGAATCATTTTTTAGTTTATTTGTGGACCACAAATTTCAATTTACACCAGCTGATATAGCCATTGTAATTACCGGTGGTGCCATTTTTGGCGCAGTGTCTCAAGTTCTTTTGTTTGATCGGTTAACGCGGATTTGGGGTGAAATTAAACTCATTCGTTATAGTTTAATCTTGTCAGCCTTACTTGTCTTCCTAATGACCGCCGTTCATTCCTATTTCGCAATTTTGCTCGTTACATTTATTCTGTTTGTCGGGTTTGATTTATTCCGACCAGCTGTTACTTCATATCTTTCGAATAACGCAGGGAATGAACAGGGATGGGCTGGTGGAATGAACTCAATGTTCACAAGTTTAGCAAACGTTAGTGGCCCAATTTTAGGCGGTATGCTATTCGATATCGACATCAATTATCCTTACTACTTTGCAACAGTGATACTTGCTTTCGGGATTATTTTAACCCTATTCTGGCGGAAACAAGAAAAAACGGTAAAACAAGTGAAGCCCAGTGTAGCTAATTAAGGTAGATAAAAATAATGTAGGTAAGCAAGCACAAAGGGGGAACCTCTTTGTGCTTTTTTACAGGAATAAAGTATCATCATCCATTTATCTCTAAACATCGTTTGACAATGAGAATCATTTTCATTTATAGTATTAATTGAGAGGTATTCTCATTTGAAATCGGAGGAACATAAGTGATATCCCCTTTTAATTATAGTCTCCATAATTAAACCATAAATAAGCGCTAGTTCCTCCACCCTGCTGATGAAGGGATAAAGATTGGCTTAGGGAAGGTGAATGTCATGAAGCATCGCTTTGTTTTATTAAGAACCAGTGTAATAGAAGTAGAATGTCCTTGCACCAAATGCGAGGGTATGAAAAAAATAGAAGTAAAAAAAGGGACTATATTAACCATAACTCCAGATAGGAAATATGTTGATAACCTTGGCTGGTATGTGTTAATTGATTTTGATGATAAATTCCAAGTATACATAAACATCCATGACTTTGAAAAATATTATTTTGAAAATATGTTCTGTTCGTTTATAGATTTAGATCTAAAATTAAACTATCTAGAATACAAGCTAAATGAATCTCTAGATGAAAGAAATGAAGAGGCTTTTCACCTATTATCAAATGAACTCATGGATTTGAACGAACTTAGGGAGAAGATTATTCGAAGCATGAGCATACATTATGAAGTATAAGTGTATATGATCACACAAGGAGGTATTGACTTGAGTATAATAGAGGTAATTAAGGCACGTCGTAATATAAAGAGTTTTAAACAGGATCAAATTGAAATGGAGCAGATATATAAATGGTTACAAGCAGGTTCGATGGCCCCGAACCATCGAATGACGGAACCTTGGGAAGTGTATGTTGTCGGTCCGGAGACAAGGAAAAAAGTAAATCATAAAACGAACTTCGGTAATGCACCATTAGTACTTGCTGTATTATCGAGACATGGTGCATCAGAAGCAGAGACGTACGAAAATGCAATTGCAACCTCTTGTTTTGTGCAAAACTTTCTCCTTGCTGCTTGGGCAGATGGTGTAGGTGCTTTCTGGTCATCAATCGCTAATGCCCAAAAAATTCGTGATATCTTAGGAGTTCCAGACGGTTATGATGTCATTGGAGTATTTGGTGTCGGATATCCTGCTGAAATTAAAGATGCAAAAGAACGAACATCTATTCAAGAAAAAATAAAGTACCTTTCTTAAAAAACCTCATATTGTTACAGCTATCATGGTGTGTTGATCCTTAGCGGGATTAACACACTTTTTTGTTTTATTTAGTAAGCTTTGTATATACTTTGTACAACACTGATGGCCAGGGGTGATATGAACTTGGTTGTCGTTCATAACACTTTGAGCTATCATTCAAATACGTTCATTTCGGACACGGAAGCTCCTGTTTCCATGAAAACTTTCCGAAACCAGCATGCATTCGGACCCAGCTGCTCCTATGCCCATGAAAGTAGTCCGAATCAAGCGGGCATTCGGACAATGCTGCTCCAGTGGTCATGAAAGTTGTCTGAATTCAGCATGCATTGGGACACAGCTGCTACTGTGCCCATGAAAACTGTCCGAATCCATAGTGCATTCGGACAATGCTGCTCCTGTGCTCATGAAAGCAGTCCGAATCCAGAGTGTATTCGGACACGGCTGCTCCTGTGCCCATGAAAACTGTCCAAATCTAGCGGGCATTTGGACACAGTCGCTCTTATGCCCATGAATGTTGTCAAAATCCATAGTGTATTCGGACACGGCTGCTCCTGTGCCCATGAAAACTGTCCGAATCCAGAGTGCATTCGGACAATGCTGCTCCTGTGCTCATGAAAGCAGTCCGAATCCAGAGTGTATTCGGACACGGCTGCTCCTTGGATCCAGAAAGCACTCCGAATCCAGAGTGCATTCGGACCCAGCTGCCTATATGACCATAAAAGCTGTCCCAATCCAGCATGCATTCGGACGCACCCGCCCTTGGAATATTGGAAGCAGTCCGAATCCATCACATATTCGGGCACGTAAGCCCCTTTCATCCAGAAATTTGTCAGAATTCCCCTTTCATTCCGACATCCCTCCTTGAAATCAGTATGCCTATAGTCGAAACATCCCTACAGGTCAACACCTCATACTTTCAGGAAAATTTTAAGCTAATTGTGAATTGGACGAAATCAAATAATAAAGATGAGATTATTTTTCTTGAGTAAGTTTTCATCAACAGATACTATAGAGTTTGGAACATTATTAGGAAGGAAGACAACATGGATAAACGTATTTATTTTTTAATGATCATATCCTTTATCATTGGGTTAGTTGAACTTATCATTAGCGGCATCTTAGATTTAATTGCAGAGGATTTAGAGGTAAGCATCGGACAAGTTGGCTTGCTGATTACTGTATTTGCTGTCATTTTTGCAGTGGCATCACCAATTTTACTTGTTATGACTGCAAAAATAGAAAGAAAACGGCTTACCTTAATATGCTTATACATCTTTTTCATCGGTTGTATCGTAACCGTGCTCGCACCGACTTTTTCTATTTTGTTTATAGGTAGAATTATTTTGGCATTGAGTGGAGCTTTATTGATTATCTTGTGTTTGGTTATGGCGCCTAGCTTAGTAGGGGAAAAGTATAAAGGCAGAGCCATTGGGATTGTGTCCATGGGAGTAAGTGCTTCTTTAGTTTTAGGGGTACCAATCGGTCTTATTATGGGTAATAGTTTTGGCTGGAGAGCACCTTTCGTACTTATTACGGTTTTGACGGGATTATCTATCATTGGCGTTCATCTATTAATGAGTAGAGTACAACCAAAGCCTCAAATTCCATTAAGGAAACAGCTTGCGACATTGAAAAATCACAAAATTACTCTAGGGCTAACAACGACTTTTCTGTATATGACAGGTCATACGATCATGTATGCCTATTTTAAGCCATATCTAGAAGTTACCACTGATTTTAACGCGACGTGGATTAGTGTTATCTATTTCATTTTTGGTTTTGCAGCAGTAAGTGGTGGGGGTCTTGGCGGTGTCTTGGCAGATTTATTGGGCTCAAGAAAAACAATGGTTATTTCACTAGTAATTTTTAGTGCATTATTCTTTGTATTTCCATACTCGGCAGATTTGTATCTCGTGTTTTTCATTGTCCTAATTGTTTGGGGAATTCTCAGTTGGGCGATTTCACCAGCCATGCAATCTTATCTGATTGAAATAGCCCCTGAATCGTCGGAAATTCAACAAAGCCTGAATAACTCAGCCCTTCACTTAGGTGTGGCTGTCGGGTCCGTGATTGGAGCTGGAATCGTAGATACACTTTCGGTTACAGTAAACCCGTTTGCAGGTGGAATATTTATTATCTTATCACTCATTACAGTAGTTATTTCTGTAAGGAGCAAGGAAAAGGATACGTATAAAACCAGGAGCGCAATTTGATTTTCTTTCAAGTTGTGCTTTTTTTTATTCTTTGGAAAAAGTGCAAGACTCAGAAGGATTCTCTAATCGAATAGGAGAATAGGTAATAAAACCAAAAAAATAGGGGGAAATATGAAAAAGTTTTATGTTGCATCAAGTTTTAAGAACCTAGAATCAGTTCGTTATGTTGCACGACAATTAGTAAAAAAAGGTTTTATATATACATATGACTGGACAAAAAATGAAAGAGCTTCAACATTCGAGGATTTAAAAGTTATTGGGACGGAAGAAAAAAATGCAGTATTAGAATCGGATTTACTAATAGTCCTATTCCCTGCAGGAAAAGGCAGTCACATTGAACTTGGAATAGCACTTGGGCAAGGTAAGAAAATCTATCTTTATTCCCCGGATGATGAAATAAATCATTTTGAAACAACAAGTACGTTTTATCATTTACCTGAAGTTGAAAAGTGTATTGGGACTATTGATGAATTAATAGAGACAGTTGTTGAAGGGAATTCGAATGTAATCAATTAATTATATTTTAAAAAGCTTTTTTACAGGAGAGAGAGTATGAAAATGAATAATTGGTGGTATGGCTTTTACTTTTTAGTTTTAGGGGTGGTATCCTTTTTTACCGGTGAAATCGTAACTTTTATCATGTTAGGGTTTATATTACTAGCTTTGAATAATATAAACTCCACGCTTAAGAAAATATACAAACAAAATAATGGTGAAAAACAGGATTAGCAATAGAAACGGAGCTATCTTATGAAATTAAAAAATCGTGATATTCTAGAGCTTATGGAACAATATCATGTACCTGGTTTGAGCATTGCAATAATTGAAAAAGGTCAAATCAGTAAAATAGAGAACTGTGGTGTCTTACAAGCAGGGACTACTAAAAAAGTAGCCGAAAACTCGATTTTTAATTCTTGTTCGATTAGTAAGTTTCTAACAGGAATGCTCGTTATAACTCTAACCGAACAGGGACTCCTTGTTTTAGATGAAGGATGTTAACATAAAACTTGAATCATGGAATGTACCTGAAAATGAATATACGAAAAATAAAAAGGTTACATTACGAAACTGACTAAGTCATCAATCGGGACTTGTCGACCCTAAATATAGCTTCACAGAGTTAACAGTGGACATAGGTCTACCTTCAATGGTTGACCTATTAGAGGGAAGAACACCTTATTGCAACGAATCGATTGAAGTGAAATATGAACCTGAGCGTGAATTTCATTATTCAGATGCAGGTTTTTGTATTATTCAGCAGCTAACAGAAGACATTACTAAATTGCCATTTGACCAGGTTGTGAACGAACTATTATTTAAACCATTTAGAATGGAGAATAGCTTATTTGTTATGCAAACCACGGATATAAGAAAAGCAAACATTTCTAGTGGACATAATAAAAATGGCGAAATCGTTCATGAAAAATATCCAATATATCCATACCCCGCGGCTTCAGGTTTATGGACAACCACTGCAGATTTAAGTCGTTTAACTCTGGAATTAATGAATGCTTTAAAAGGTGAAAGTAAAATTGGCATTTCTGCGAGTAAAGCAAAGGAAATGATAAGCCCTCAAAGAGATAAGAAGTGGTGCGGATTGGGAGTGTTTTTAAACGGGCAAGAAACAGAGCTTGAAATTTCCTCACTTGGTTGGGGAATAGGGTTTCAATGTATGATGGTGGCATTTCCGCAAAGGGAGTCCGGTGCGGTGATCATGACAAACGCTGAATTAGGTATTCACCAAATGGAGGGTATTATTGGTGAAATATACAACTCCCTTGAAATATAACAAATTTAGTTATTCTATAACCGGAGGATGCGGAAAATGAAAATAATCTCTATTAAAGAAAATCCAGAACATATGAAAAGTGCGATAACCTATATTCAAAGCAAATGGGCTAGTGAACAAAGCTTGAAGGTATATGAAGATTGTATCGAACATTGCATTTCGAACACGAACCCATTGCCACAATGGTATCTTTTGATGGATGAAGAAAAAGTAATTGGCTGTGCTGGCCTGATTACAAATGATTTTATAAGCCGGATGGACCTGTATCCTTGGGTGTGTGCTATATACATTGAAGAAGAGTACAGAGGTAATAATTATGGGTCACTCCTGTTAGAACGAGCTAAAAATGATGCAAAAGCTGGAGGTTTTTCAAACTTATATCTTTGCACAGATCACATTGGTTTATATGAAAAATACGGGTTCAACCATATTGGTACAGGCTATCATCCGTGGGGAACGAGTTCGCGTATTTACGCAGTAGCTTTGTAAGAGATCTAAACGTAACCGAATCCATTAGGAGTTTGCCAATAAAGTGGGACAGGGCCACTGTCCCTTAGTTTGTTTTCTTAGTAAAAGTGGCGGTCACTTCCTACAAGAAAATATCAATACGACTGGAATTCGTTGTCTTCTTTTATACTCAGCATCACTTGAAAAACGTTCTCGCTGGGGAGACCCTTCACGTAAATCATCGATTCTAAAACCAGTCTCAGTAAGACCCCGGAAGTATTGCTCAATCGTCCTGTGATATTTTACAACGATTTGATCTATCCAAGGTTCTTTTCTTTCACCTTCAAGAAAATAATCATCAATTACCCAGTTCCCACGCTTATCTCCTGCTTGTTTGCTTATAAAAGAGGAAGTTGTGAGGGGATGCTGGACACTGAACACGAATTTTCCATTCGTTTTTAATGCATGATACGCGTTTTGAAAAAGAGACCGAATGTCTGAAATATAGTGTATCGCGAAGCGTGAGGTGACGATATCAAAGTGATTTGAAGGAAAGCTGTATGTTTCTAAGTTTTCATGATAAATGGTTCCAGACTCACTGTTAAGATTAAGTTTTGCAGCTGAAACCATCTGCTCGGAACCTTCTACACCCGTGTAATAGGATGCACCTTGACTCAGTAGGTCTTTGCCAAAGGATGCATCACCACAACCTAAATCTAGAATACTTTTATTTTGAAAATCACCGATTAGCTCATAAATAATCGGGGCTTCGATTGCATTATTTGGACTATCCTTTCTGCCTCTCCGCTTCATATAATTTGAAAAAAAGTCCTCGTGATCGTATGCACTTGCTCCTCGAAATTCCATACACGTCATAACCCCTTCCCCACATTAATTACTCATTGCTAATGGTTATTTTAACATGTATTGTAAAAATATGGGGTGAACTCATCGTTTTATAGAAAGGGTCGAAAGGGGAATGCCGATTGAGTGAATGGAAGGATCTAATCAAAGATTCACACGCAAGATGGGAAGAGAATGCGGAACTTTGGGATGATTATATGGGGTATGAGAGTAATCGATATCACCGTGAACTGATTCGCCCTTATACTGAAAAATTATTAAACATAAAAGAAGGCCAGACCATATTAGACATTGCTTGCGGTAACGGAAACTTTTCAAGGAGACTTGCAGAATTGGGAGCAGATGTTATTGCCTTTGATTACTCTGAAAAAATGATAGAGCGGGCAAAAATGAGAACGAAGGAATACATAAATCAAATCGATTATAAAGTTGTGGACGCAACCAGTTACGAGGAATTGTCTGAACTGGGAACTGAACAATTTGATAGTGCAGTAGCCAATATGGCTTTAATGGATATTGCGGATATTACGCCCTTGGTCCAATCCTTACATAAGATGTTAAAGCCAAATGGAGTTTTCGTCTTTTCTATCACGCATCCATGTTTTCAACCCCCTGGTGTCCGTAAAGTTACGGAGACAGAAGAAAGGGATGGAAATGTGATCACTACAAATAGTATTCAACTATTAAAATATCTCAACCCAGAACCCTACCAAGCCATTGGCATAAAAGGTCAGTCCAGCCCACATCTCATGTTCCATCGTCCGTTATCGTACTATCACAATCTATTTTTCGAGGCTAATTTTGTATTGGACGGTATGGAAGAGCCGAGTTTCCAAAATGTGACCGATAAATTTGATTGGCTCGAGATTCCACCTGTCCTTATTTTGCGGTTTCGAAAAAGATGATTTGGATTTAAAACAACCTGTTTTTGAAGGTTCATGTTAAAATTCACATAATGACGCATTAAGTTTTACATATTTTTAGTTATTATGGGAGAGTGAGTTAATGAAACAGAATAGAGAAGAAAAAAAGCATCCACTCTATTTTTTGATTTTAGGCTTAGTATCTATCGTATCTGGAATAGGAAATCTAAGGTATTTCATGAATTCAGACAGTATATATGACATCTTACTTGGTATCATTGGTGCCGCAGCCATCATTGGATCCATTCTTCTATTCAAGTAATATAAAAGATTGGCAATAGTAAGGGACACAGGGACAGGTCCATCGTCCCAATAGGGTTGGGTCTACTAAAGATAAGGTTTATAATGAATGTGTTGATGGATAGGAGGAGAAAATGATGTACATAACAGACGAGGCGAAACAATTATTGAAAAAGTCAGGTGCTGTGGGAATTCGTCTTTTCACAGTTCCTAGTCAGGAACATGGTCCGCAAATTGCTTTAGCGCTAGATGAACCACATGAGTTTGACCGTGTTCAAACGATTAAAGGAATTAAAGTAGCCTTTGATCCAAGTGTAACTGGAACGGAAGTCTTAACATTAGACAAAGAGGAAACTGAAAATGGAGTAGGATTGGTTTTAACAGGACCAGGAAACTATTCGTAAAAGGAGGAATAAAAATGCCCCTTAAAAAGATTACACCTGAGGAGTTATTTCAGAAAATGAATACTCAGGAAAAGATTGTCCTTTTAGACGTAAGAGCAGAAGAGAAATACAATGATTTTCATATTGAAGGCCAAAATGTTGAGAGTCAAAACATTCATAAAGATGAAATTTTTAAATCAGAAGAAAACAAGAGTAATGCAGTTGCATCCTTTCCAAAAGATAAAGAAATAGTCGTAACATGCACAACTGGAAACTCCGCCACAAAATGTGCAAACATCCTTTCAAATCAAGAATACAATGTTGCAGTATTAGATGGTGGAATTACGGCTTGGAAGGAATTTTTAGAAAACAGAGCAGAATAATCAAAAACGACAGCGATTGCGAAAGTAGGCAATCGCTTTTTGTTACTTAATTTTAATGTCTGGATTTGATTTATTGTTTACCCTTCATGAATGTATAATAGAAACATATATTTAGGTGTGTAGTCCTCCTGTTTCTAAGTCAGGTATCTGAGGGGAGATGGCAAAATGAGTTACAAGATGAGAATCGCGACGATGCTGGCTGATCAAATTGATGGTTTTATTCAACTCGTTCAAGAAAACTATGAAAGTAAACATAAAACCTACATAGAAAATCCGGATAAATGGTACCAAGTGAAGCTACTAATTGAAGAATTTAAGTTTCATCTAAACGCATCCGAACTTAGGAGAATTAACCGATTTTCTTGGAACGAAAAGTACACAATTTTATTAGTTGATGATGTTCAAAAGGGCTTGGATGTGATTGAGGAATACGTCGTGAGAAACTACGACGAGTTATTTATTTTAACGGGCAGACTTCACACATTAAGGAGTTTTTGTACGTCACTTAAAAAGGGTGAAGTTTGATTATGTTCGGGATTAAAGAGTATGAACCAATTTTCTTTTCGGATACTTATGAGTTTATGAAAGAACATGGAGAAGGGTTAAGGAGATTAAAAGGTTCGCAACTTGAAGCAATTATAACTGTACATCACGCAAAAGATGGTGAGTTTTGGTCGGACTGTCCAGTTATTTTAGTTAACGGAGGAAAACAAGTAGAGTTTTGTTCCTTTAAAAATTGTGTTTCTGTTACCTGGGATGAAATAGATGTGAATGAAGGTTTAGACTGGTACGGAAGTCAGAATTTACAGCTTGGGTGGCAAGAAAACATGGTTGAAAATGTGACTTCAATGATTGGAAAGAAGATTGAAAAAGTCGAGATCATTGAGGCATCCCCAGGCATTTTACACGGAATTGGGTTCCAAATAGGCGCAAGCTATTTTTGCATCTTCAACGCATTGGACGAGACAGGCTTTTCATGTGTGAAAGATGATGGCCATACATACACAAAGCTATAGGGAAGATGGAAAGGATATATCGGGAATGAGTGCTGAATCAAGAAAGCTAGTGTAGGATGAACTAAATGAAAGTACATAAACTTCACACGACAAACCACCGACATTAGTAAGGTGGTTTTTGTGTATGTATTATCTATTTTTGTAATACCAAAGCACCCGTTTAAGATGAAATGTACACTCTACTATTACTTTTTTTAAAACTAAGTATAGCCCCAGTATAAAAGTAATAATTAAAATGATATGGATTATGTAATACCAAAAAGGATGATTATACGTTGTTGTAGTAGTAGTAGTTCCCGAATTCCATTCTGTTATTTCTAACTGGTAAGGGAAAGGGTCATAAAGTATATCGATAGTTAAATAAGTTAGTATAGATTGTAGAATAAGAAATATTCCGATTGTTTCTTTCATTATTTTACCTCCACAAACCAATTCACTATTAACAGTTTAACATAAAAACAGTAAGTTTTTTCCACAAATTCCTTAAGATTGGTTTAATGAACTAGTTATAAAAGGATTAATGATAATTTTTGTTGAATTTATAATACAAGTATTATTTAACGGAGGAATTAAAATGTTTTCATATACAATTTGTTTTATTAAGCAAGGAAATAATATACTACTTCTTAATCGAGAATCCCCTGAGTGGATGGGAATTTGGAATGGTGTTGGCGGCAAATTAGAGGAAGGCGAAAACCCCTTTGAATGTATCATTCGAGAGATACGAGAAGAAACGGGGATTGAGATGGAACCTCAAAACGTACGGCATAAAGGTAATATTACATGGACAAACCCATCTCATTCTTATTTTGATGGAATGTATGTTTATGTTGCTGAGCTGCCTGAATCCTATCATTACCCTACTCCACTCAAAACCGATGAAGGTATTTTGGATTGGAAAGACCTATCCTGGATCATGCATCCGAAGAACGTAGGCTTAGCAAATTTGAAATATTATTTACGAGAAATTTTACAAGACGAGACGAACTATGAACATCGATTCATCTATGACGGGGACGATGTCGTGGATTTCAACAGAGTGCCCATGGTTGAGCCAGTTCTAAAATAATAGTGGTAGGTGCATTGTTTTTTCCAAACTCATTTGTCTGAAGCTGTGTGAACTTCGGACAAGATCGAGTCGAAAAAGCAAGAGTGTGTCCGAAGCTGTATGAACTTCGGGCAGGGACGGGGCGGAAAAGCAAGATAGTGTCCGAAGTTGTATGAACTTCGGACAAGGACGGGGCGGAAAAGCAAGATAGTGTCCGAAGTTGTATGAACTTCAGACAAGGTCGAGTCGGAAAAGCGAGTGTGTGTCCGAAGCTGTGTTAACTTCGGACAAGGTCGAATCGAATAGGCGAGTTAGTGTCCGAAGTGGTGTGAACTTCGGACAAGGTCGAGTCGAAAAAGCAAGTTGGTGTCCGAAGATGTGTGAACTTCGGACAAGGGTGGGTCGAAAAAGCAAGATTGTGTCCGAAGATGTGTAATCTTCGGACAAGGTCGAATCGAATAGGCGAGTTTGTGTCTGAAGCTGTGTGAACTTCGGACAAGGGCGAGTCGAAAAAGCAAGGTTGTGTCCGAAGTTGTATGAACTTCGGACAAGGGTGGATCGAAATAGCAAGATTGTGTCCGAAGCTGCGTGAACTTCGGACAAGGTCGAATTGAAAAAGCAAGATTGTGTCCGAAGATGTGTAAACTTCGGACAAGGTCGGATCGAAAAAGCAAGCTTGTGTCCGAAGATGTGTGAACTTCGGACAAGGGCGAGTCGAAAAAGCGAGTGTGTGTCCGAAGCTGCGTGAACTTCGGACAAGGTCGAACCGGAATAGCCAGGTAGTGTCCGAAGCTGTGTGAACTTCGGACAAGGTCCAATCGAATAGGCGAGTTAGTGTCCGTAGTAGTGTGAACTTCGGACAAGGTCAAGTCGAAAAAGCAAGTTAATGTCCGAAGCTTTGCTAACTTTGTACAAGTCCGACTTGAAAAAGTGGTCTAGTGTCTGAAGCTGTGTGAACTTCGGACAAGGGTGGGTCGAAAAAACGAATTAGTGTACGAAGCTGTGTGAACTTCAGACAAGGGCAATTCGAAATAGCAAGATTGTGTCTGAAGCTGCGTGAACTTCGGACAAGGTCGAGTCGAATAGGCGAGATTGTGTCCGAAGTTGTGTGAACTTCGGACAAGGGTAGATCGAAATAGCAAGATTGTGTCCGAAGTTGTGTGAACTTCGGACAAGGGCAAGTGGAAAAAGTAAGTTGGTGTCTGAAGCTGTGTGAACTTCGGGCAAGGTCGAGTCGAAAAAATGAGTGTGTGTCCGAAGTTGTGTGAACTTCGGACAAGGGCAAGTAGAAAAAGCGAGATCCTGTCCGAAGCTACGTGAACTTCGGACAAGGGCAAGTGGAAAAAGTAAGTTGGTGTACGAAGCTGTGTGAACTTCAGACAAGGGCGAGTCGAAAAAGCAAGATAGTGTCTGAAGTTGTGTGAACTTCGGACAAGGTCGAGCCGGAATAGCCACGTAGTGTCCGAAGCTGTGTGAACTTCGGACAAGGTCCAATCGAATAGGCGAGTTAGTGTCCGTAGTAGTGTGAACTTCGGACAAGGTCAAGTCGAAAAAGCAAGTTAATGTCCGAAGCTTTGCTAACTTTGTACAAGTCCGACTTGAAAAAGTGGTCTAGTGTCTGAAGCTGTGTGAACTTCGGACAAGGGTGGGTCGAAAAAACGAATTAGTGTACGAAGCTGTGTGAACTTCAGACAAGGGCAATTCGAAATAGCAAGATTGTGTCTGAAGCTGCGTGAACTTCGGACAAGGTCGAGTCGAATAGGCGAGATTGTGTCCGAAGTTGTGTGAACTTCGGACAAGGGTAGATCGAAATAGCAAGATTGTGTCCGAAGTTGTGTGAACTTCGGACAAGGGCAAGTGGAAAAAGTAAGTTGGTGTCTGAAGCTGTGTGAACTTCGGACAAGGGTGGAGCAAAAAAGCAAGTTAGTGTCCGAACCCGAACCCGAACCCAAAATCTATCAAATAGGAGATTGAGAGTAAAGAATAACTAAGAAATATAGGGTTGTAGGAAGTAGCCGCCTGAGCAACAAAATATGCCCCAAAATGCCTAGGAGGTTAATTATATGAATAAAGACAATGACTCTCAATCCACCACAAATCATTCAAAAAGAAAGAGTGATTTATTTTGGGACCTTTTTCTTACAGGTGGATGGTCCTCATTTGAAAAGGAATGGAAATATCCAAAGAGTCCTTGGCATACATTCCTTTTGTTTTCTGTCCCTGTCTTGGGAGCGGGGATCATCGTACTAATAGCCGTATTTGTGAGAAAATTATTTTAGTGCAACCAAAATAAAAAAACAAGTTTAGTAACATACTTATTCGCTTATATGAATGCAAGCCCAATCGTAATTTTTATAATATTGTCCTGTAAACTCTTTAATTTATACAAGACTTTTGGTATAATAATTCTGAAAATTGGTAAATTTTAAAATACAGAAAAAGGGGGTTAATAACAATGAAAAAATTTAGTCTTTGGTCGGTACTGCTGGTATTGGTATTGTTTGTCAGCGCTTGTGGTGGGGGTGGAAGTTCAGAAACAGGTGGGGACGGGATAAGCGAGGATGGTATCTTAACAATTGGTGAAACTGGTCTTTATTCAACCAAAGGTGGGGATTTTGAAGTAACGATAAATAGTGTCAAGAAAGAAGCAGGTGGGGATGGTGAGACGGCTTTAAGGGGTACATATGTCGTTGCAAATGTAACGATAACGAGTAGAGCATCGGAGTCTACAAATTTAGAAAAAGTATTGCCATTTAAAATCTTTGTGGACGACATCGTTAACTGGAACAGCGTAACAGCTGGCAAAGAGTTCAGTTTTGGAAAACAAATTTCAGGGGAAATTGCTGGAGGTGATTCCATAACTGGTGAAATTATATTTGATGCTCGGGAATCGGAAACATATAAAATTCTGCTGGGTGGAAAAGCAGAACCAAATAAACTTGAATGGAGCCTAGCAGCAGAGGATTTTCAGTAAAAATATCAATAAATTTTTGAAGTGGTACTGGAATAAGATTCCGGTGCCACTTTTTTCTTTTGTGAACTAGGAAAACTTTTTAATACTATCATCTTAAACAATAAATTAAATCTAAATTTCAATAATATTTTATTGAAAAACAATAAATAATAACATATAATCAACTAAGGAATAATTCAATGTCGGGTGGGACACAGGGGCAGTCTCCTGGTCCCAAATTGGAGGTTAGGATCATGAGAGCGTTGAAACAGCTTTTTCATTTTGGTTGGGAGCAGGCCCTTTCCTGTTTGTTTCCTGTGGTTATTTTTGCCTCTTTGGCTCTTACAAAAATCATACATCTTCCTTTTTTGCCACGGTATGATTGGCTGCTAATCATCTGTGTTGTGATGCAGTGGTGGATGGTACGCTCAGGCCTAGAAACACGGGATGAACTAAAGGTGATCACATTGTTTCACCTTATCGGGCTGGCTCTTGAACTTTTCAAGACACATATGGGCTCATGGTCCTATCCAGAGGAAGGGTATTTCAAAATTTTCGGTGTGCCATTATATAGCGGATTCATGTATGCAAGTGTGGCGAGTTATCTTTGTCAGGCATGGCGCAGGCTTAATGTGGACCTTGTAAAGTGGCCACCATTTTGGTTAGTGGTCGCCCTTGCAGCTGCGATTTATTTGAACTTTTTCACACATCATTTTTGGATTGACGTCCGTTGGTACTTAGCGGTGCTTGTTATGGTTGTTTTTTGGAAATCCTGGGTCACATATGAGATTAATGGAACACATTACCGGATGCCAATTGCCCTTTCTTTTATGTTAATCGGATTTTTTATTTGGATAGCTGAAAATATTGCAACATTCTTTGGAGCTTGGGAATATCCCAACCAAACCAAAGCCTGGAGTCTCGTTCACTTAGGTAAGGTGAGTTCATGGGTTCTATTAGTCATAGTGAGCTTTCTTATCGTAGCAACGTTGAAGCAGGTTAAAGGGAAAAATTCCACTAGGATTACTACTAGTCATTTTTATAAAAAGGAGATGGTAAAATGAAAATGCGAGTGTCGATACTGTTTTTTCTTCTTATTTTATTATCAGCCTGTGCAGAAAATTCTGGTACTCCAATTGTGCCAAATGAAAGTAATATGATTATTAAAGTAAAAAACAATGCAGATTTTGAAATGTATGGTCTGGAAATAGATATACGTAACCATACACAAGGGGCGGTGTATGCGGACGGATCCAAAATAAAAAAAGGAGATGAACTTTTGTTTGAATTCCTAGAAGAAGATTTTACTTTAGAGGGTGAAGGTGAAATGGACGTTTTTATTTTAACGGACAACCACATAGAGGATAATGGTGATAGAATACCGATAAACAAAAAAGTAACATTAGACTTGGAGAGTAATAAGGAAATCATATTTGAATTAACAGGTGGATCAATAAGCGACGCTGAACTAAAAAGGTTAAAATAAGTGTAAGGATAATTGATGAGGGTGAGGATATGGCAACAACTATTACAAGGATCAATAAAGAACAAGCTTGGGAAGTACGGCACAAAGTGATGTGGCCAGATAAAGACTTTGACTATATAAAATTAGAAGATGATGATGCAGGAATTCATTTTGGACTTTTTGAAGGTAACACGCTGAAATCAGTTGTTTCTCTTTTTATAAAGAATGAGGAAGCCCAATTTCGAAAGTTTGCTACACTTCAAAAGGAACAAGGCAAGGGCTACGGAAGTACGTTGTTGGACTACGTGTTAAAGGAAGCAAAGAATCATGAGCTGAAAAGAATATGGTGTAATGCCAGAAAAAACAAAATGGATTTTTATAAAAAATTTGGTTTGCAAGAAAACAATGTTAGCTTTGAAAAAGGTGGCAAAGCCTATGTGATTATGGAGAAATATTGGTAATTCAATATAGAAACGTTGAAGTACGGGGGAGGAGAGCAGATGCTTGTAAGAGAAATTATACCTTCAGATGCAGAGAATTTTGGGTATCTTACACAACAAGTTGAAATGACTTCTGAATTTATGCTTTGGGAGGCGGGGGAAAGGAAGGCAAATCCCGACCAGCAACGAAAAATGATTGAGAGAATTGGTGCCAATGGTAATTCTACAATTCTTGTTGCCGAAGAAAAAAGCCAATTAATCGGTTTTCTAATGGCGATTGGTGGTAATGCCAGGAGAAACAAGCATTCCGTGTATATTGTTGTCGGTATCTTGAAGGATTCTAGAGGTAAAGGTGTAGGCACAAACCTGTTTGAAGAACTTGAAAAGTGGGCATTAGCGCACCAAATCCATCGTTTGGAATTAACCGTTGTGACTCGAAATGTAGCGGGATTAGCATTATATCAAAAAATGGGTTTTGAAATCGAAGGAACGAAGAGACATTCCCTTTTTATTGATGGTGAGTTTGTGGATGAATACTATATGTCTAAGCTTTTATAGAAGGAAGAGAAGGTGTGATAATCCAAGCAGGAATCACATCTTTTTTGTGGAACTTAACATAAAAAGGAAAAATGCTAATAAAATCTTTCACGATTGAGACTTGGCAACATACAGATGGTAAGTGAATGCGCTCAGGGGAGAAAAAGATCCGGTTTCTAAAAGGAGGACCATATGAAAAACATATATATGATCAGGCATTGTGAGGCTGAGGGCCAGGAACCTGAAGCGCCTCTAACAGAAAAGGGCAAACAACAAGCCATTAATTTAGCTGCTTTTTTTGAAAAACGAAAAGTAGATCGAATCATTTCGAGTCCGTTCAAACGTGCCATCCAAACAATTCAAGCACTGGCAGGTGAACGTGATCTTGTTATCGAAATGAATCATCAATTATCAGAACGTGTTTTAAGCGCAAGGAATATGCCAGATTGGTATGATAAATTAAGAGATACATATGTGAACTTTGATCTGAAATATGAAGGTGGCGAATCGAGTCGAGAAGCAGTAAGCCGAATCATTGAGGTTGTTGATGAAGTTTTGAAAAGTGATGCTGAGAATACAATTATAGTGACACATGGTGGTCTATTGTCACTGCTATTAAATCATTACAATAAAAACTTTGGATTCGAGCAATGGGCAGCACTTAGCAATCCGGATGTATATCTCTTAACTGGAGAAAATCAAATCACTTTCAAGCGACTTTGGGAATAAACTGTAACGTTATTTCTCAAAAAGTTATAGAGTAAAAGTGAAAGGGGAATTCCCATGAAAACACTTGGACTCGCGCTTTCGGTAACGATTGCCCTGTTCTTTATCAGCATGTTTATTATAGCTCCGGTCATGTCCAATATTGGCTATTCATCTGTTGAATCGTCCTATCATCTACAAACACACGCATTATTAATAACCCTGATTTTTACGGTTATTCTTTGTACCCTCCTTGGCACAAGATATATTGTAGAAGAACTAAAAAAAGCAAAGGCTAAGCACTAATTGAGCGTTGACCCAATGGCAGGTCAGCGTTTATTTTTGTGTAAATAAACTGAAACTTCTGTAAATATAAAACGTAAGATATAGAGAAGGGAGTGGGTTTCTTGAAGAGATATATGATTTTTGTGTTATTGGTATCGGTGCTGGAATTAATCCTGCTTTTCGGTATATCTCTGTTTTTGGATATAAACCTCGTAAACACAATGTTTATTGGTTCCTGCATTTTCATCATTTTTGCATTTTTAATGAGTTCCACGGGTGATATCTTTTCGAAAAATAGTCAAAAGGCCATTTTCGATATGTTTTTGGGAAGCTACAAACCACAGCACGAGAAAATGACATTAAAAATTAGTCCATTTCTAGTTGGCTCGATCTTGTGTTTTGGAATGTATTTTGTTTTGTATTATTTAGGGATTTTGACATGAGGAGAAAATAAATGAAAAAAGCCCTTTGTATAACAATCCTAGTTTTATTGATGCATTCAATCTCTGCTCACGCTCTTAGCTGGGCGTATTTCTTTGTCGTTCATGATGGAAAAGTATACGAGGTAAAAGAAGAGTTGCTACTCAAACAAACTGAACTTGGAAAAGCGATAGGTAAAGTGGAAACCGAGGCTGATGGGTATAGTGGGGACTATTATGGAAATGCATCAAACTATTATGAAATCGGTACACGCTATTATAAGATACAAGGTGTCCCAATCACCGAAGCAATTGCAGTTGAAACTGAAGAAGGGCTGTATGTAATAGCGGTCTATGTCCACGATGCTGCACCTCATATCAAGAATCTCCTCACAAGCTCCTATTTTTGGGTTATCTTAGGAATAGGGATGGTTCTATTGGTGGGGATTAATGTGTTAAAATCAAAACAAAGCTGATTTACTAGGAGTGTTCCAATTTTGACTTATATCAAAACTGTATTACCTAGAAAGCTACTAACCGCATCTATCTCAAGTTCCCTTTTCGCAATCTTGTTTGGCTTATTTTTTCCAGGTTCATTTGGGAGTGAAATCAACTCGATAAAAGAATATATGTGGAGTTTTTCAGCAACAGTACCATTCTACCTCATGTACAGCTTTCCAGTCATCCTCGTTTACGGAACGGTAACTTCTGTCATTAGCGACTTCCTTTCAGGACTCATTACGAAAAATAGGTTAAAACGAATGGAACCATATCTGTCAGCAGTATTTCATTTCTTATTTGGTTTCGTTCTCCAATGGATAAGTCTAGTTGCTGCCATCTTGTTTTTTGTAACAGACCGTATTTTAGGCAAAAAGAAGAACAGATACACTTGGAGCCATGGTTTAAAAAGCCTAATCATTCCATTTCTAATCTGGATCCTTTTCATGGGAATCATATGGATTATGGATTTCATTAGGGATGGTGGAGATCACATCGTTTATTAGTAGTAAAATATGTGGGTAAATGGAGGTTTCATAATGAGTCCTTTTATTGCACTTTTTATTATTTTATTTGCCATTGTGGCAGATTACTTTTGGTTTGATACGGATAAGAAGAGATGGGGTTGGATGAAAGATTGGTCAAAACTCAGTAAAGGGTTATTTTTTTTAGGATTTGCGGTCTTCTCGATATTAATTTACATAGGTTTAAGTTTCAAATATTTACACTAATTGGCGGATCTAAAGTAAGATGAGGTGCCATTCTTCTAATAGGGGGAGTTTACTTGAACCAGAAACTAAGAAAATCTGCAAAAGATAGGTCTATAACTGGTGTTTGTGGAGGTATTGCTGAATTTTTTGGCATATCCTCTTTTGCTGTTAGACTAATCTTTATTCTTTTACCACCTGCGAACATACTAATCTATATCATTCTTGCAAATACGATGTCTGATAGTCCACGGTCTCTTTATTAATAAAGAAATACGTTAGAGGTGATTAAATAGGGAGTGTGAACCAAATGGAAGTATACGATAGAGAAAATGTTACTTGTGTTGAATTAGAGGTTCCGAATATGCCAAACCTCTTTTTATTCGTAACGGATGGAATGTTAGTTGATACTGGAGCTAAAAGCTATGAAACTCAAATTATTCCTTTTTTAAAAGAAGCATCATTTGATCTTGTTGCATTAACACATAGTCATGAAGATCACACAGGTACAGCTCCGTGGATACAGGAAAACCTTAATGTTCCGATTTATATATCGCCTCTCGGTGTCGACACTTGCTTGCAATTTGCCCCATATCCACAATATCGCCAAATTATTTGGGGCAAACGAAAGCCATTCAGACCACTTCCGATATCAGATACAATACAGTCTCGGAAAAAAGAGTGGAAAGTATTACATACACCAGGCCATGCTGAGGACCATATTGCTTTATTGAATAAAGAAACTGGAATTTTGTTCACAGGCGATTTGTTTGTATCACCAAAAACAAAGGTAATAATGAGGTCTGAATCTATCCCTCAAATCTTGGACTCAATTCGGAAGGTTCTTACCCATGACTTCGGTCCAATGTTTTGCTGTCATGCCGGCTACATACAAGATGGACAAAAACGGATGCAACAAAAGCTTGACTACCTTGAAAATCTTTGCGGCGAAGTAAAAAATCTATATGAAATTGGGCTTTCCATAGAAGAAATTAATCAAAAGATTTTCCAAAGAAGATACCCAATTACGTTTGTATCAGAGGGTGAGTGGGATACTTTGCATATTATTACTTCAATTATCGGTGGTAATAAAAAATCTTAGGCAGATATTCTACATAAAAAAATTTAATTGTTAAGGGAGTATTGTTTCTATTGACAATTAATTCCTTTTGGATATAATTTAAGTAATTAAGTAATTACTTAAATACCGATGATGGAGGTCGTATAAGTGGCCATCAATGATTTATTTAAAGCTTTATCTGATGAGAATAGAAGAAAGATCTTAGACCTTTTGAGAAAAGGAGATTTGACGGCTGGTGAGATTGCTGAACATTTTGAAATGAGTAAAGCAGGTATTTCACAGCACTTATCTGTATTGAAAAATGCTGAATTAGTATTTGCGATAAAAAGGGGGCAGTATGTTTACTATTCATTAAATTCAACTGTTTTTCAAGAAGTATTGAAATGGATTATACAGTTCCATTCAAATAAAAAGGAGGAGAATATATGATCAATAAAGTTTTTATAAGTATTTTAACCCTGTTTTCATTTGGGATCAGTATTTTTATATTGGCTACCACTTCCGTAGAAAATACAATATATGGTCCTCAGGAAGTCATATTGTTTAGCATCCCATTAGCCATGGTCATTGTTAACAGCAACTTGTTTATACTTCCCAAACTGATTAAATCACCTGATTCCTACCTACGATTTAAAAAAGGACTTGAAAATATATTTTTGGCCTTATCACTACTATTAACCATTCTCCATATAGGTTTAATATTATCTGTATCCGGTTTTGACATTAATCTAATCCTATTAGTCCCTTTAAGCGTAGGGGTTGTCCTTATCACCACAGCAAATACACTTCCGAGATTTCAACTAGAAATGCCAACATCCTCAGTGCTATCTAAATCAACTCACCAAGTTTGGAACATTGTCTTACGTCCTTTTTCTATTCCTTTGATTATAGGAGGATTAGTGATGTTATTTTGTGCATTACTTCCAGAGCACCTCATACTAAGTGGGTTCCTAACGGTCCTTTTTTGTACATTATTGATTTCCATCTTACTTTCATTTAGAGCCTATAAAACTCATTTGAATAAATGTTAAGCTTCGCAAGAATAAAAGCTAGGGAATACCTATTCAGGTCTTACCCTAGCTTCACAGAAACCTTTTAAACTGTTAAGAACAAACTCACCAGATTGTTTGGCTGAACTTTTAAATAGCTTATCAATCATATTCATAACAGGTCGGAAATACGTTGTTTCAAACTCTTGCTCGATAATGGTATGATTGGCATGGTGCTGTAAACGATACGAAAAAGTCATCTTATAGGTTTGTGATTCAAGTTCAAAAGCGAAGAACGATGGGCGGGTAACTTGCTTATTTCTCCCCTGTAATGTAACCTGTTCTTTTTCTTCCACGGCTGTAAGCTGAAAGCTCGCACCAGGATGAGATTCGTGCTTGAGGTTAGAATAATGGATAGACGTCACATTCGGAAACCATTTTTCACGCAAATGGGCCTTCGCAATACAGTCAAATACGTCTGTAATGGGTGCTTCGATAACAATTGATTGTTTCATAGGAATACCTCGTCATTTTTATTAGATTAAACATAGCAGAAAAGGTGATATTTGTGGAGAGAATTTTTGGACTAGATCCTGTAGTTGGAGAAGACCCAAAAGTATTAATCCTTGGTTCGATGCCAAGTGTAGAGTCACTTCGGAAACAAGAATATTACGGGAACAAACGAAATCATTTTTGGAAAATCATGTTCCAGCTTTTTGATAGTCTCGAGCAGGAAGAATACGAGGATAAGATTGCATTTATAAAAGACAAAAACATTGCCCTTTGGGACGTGCTATATAGCTGCCAACGTGAAGGAAGTTTGGATTCAAATATTAAAAATGAAGAACCGAACGAAATTGAGTCTTTTGTTAAATGTAACCCAACCCTTCGCCTAATCGTTTGTAATGGCACAAAAGCCTATAAAAGCTATCAAAAATACATTGGGCTTAATCGCTTTCCAAATCATGAGGTGATTAAACTACCTTCCACAAGCCCCGTTCCCGGAAAATACAATAAAACTCTTGAAGGCAAGCTCCAAGAGTGGAAAAAGATTAAAGAGTATTTATAACACTTTTTTTAGGTCTTCCTCCATTTTTTCAGGCTCAGTTTGTGGGGCATAGCGGCCCACAACTTGGCCATTACGGTCTACTAAAAACTTGGTGAAATTCCATTTGATCGCTTTTGATAAAACACCTTTTTGTTGTTCTTTTAGGTATTCAAACAATGGGTCGGCTTTCTCACCATTTACATCAATTTTTGCAAACATCGGGAATTTTACGCCATAATTTATTTCGCAAAATGAAGTTGTTTCATCAACATTTTCAAACTCTTGATTTCCAAACTGTGCAGACGGGAACCCGAGAACAACTAAACCATCTTCTTGATATTTATCATAAAGCTCCTGCAACCCCTTAAACTGGGGTGTAAATCCACATTTACTTGCTGTGTTGACGATAATTAGTGGTTTTCCTTCATATTCCTTCAGCGCTTTTCTTTCACCATTTGGCATGGTTACTTCAAAATCATACACACTTGCCATTATTACCACTCCCTAAAGTACGACTTATCCCAATCGTAAATGATGTTAGATTTGGATTCAAGTTTGGACTTCTTTTCATACAGATTTTCATGTAAGATTCAGTGGAGAGAGAATTTTTTGAAAAAATGAGGGTGTAGAATGAACCAGTCGTTGAAAGAGTGGAAGTTCCCAGCGATGCTATTAACTGGGTTAGGATTATCCTCTTTGGGGGATTTTATTTATCTTGTAGCTATTAATCTACTTGTTTTAAAAATGACCGGATCAGCCGCAGCAGTTGCTGCTCTTTGGGTTGTCGGTCCAATTACGTCAATCCTCGTAAATGGATGGTCAGGAAGCATTATTGACCGCTCCAATAAAAAGAAGATCATGATCATCACAGATATCGTCCGAGCTGTTGCGGTTGCCATCATCCCATTACTTCCAAGTATTTGGATGATTTATGCCTTATTATTTGTAATCAGTGTTGCTAAATCTTTTTTTAATCCTACATCAACTACTTATATGACTGCCCTCATCCCGAAGGAACAGCGGAAGACGTTTAATTCGATTAGAAGCTTGGTTTCTTCAGGTGCATTTATCACAGGACCTGCGATTGCAGGTGTGCTCCTCATCGTGGGGAGTCTTGAAATCGCCATCTATAGTAATGCCATTTCCTTTGTCATTTCTGCTATACTCATCGCATTTTTACCGAATATTGATAGGAATCAAAATGACATAACGGAAAAATTTCAAATGAAGAACTTACTAGAAGATTGGAAAGTGGTTATTCGCTTTGGAAAAGAGGCATTATTTGTGATGATCATTTATTCCAGCTTTGTTATATTTGATATTTTTACGATGGCTATGGATTCGCAGGAAGTTGTTTTTACACAACGGGTAATTGGTCTAACTGAAGTGGAGTATAGCTTACTAATGAGTGTAACAGGGATTGGCTATGCGGCTGGAGGATTATTGGTGATTTTTATTTCACGATTTCTATCGATTCGCGCCCTGATCGGAACAGGACTCTTTATGCTTGCAGCAGGCTATTTCATCTACTCCCTGTCCACATCCTTTACGATGGCAGCCACTGGTTTTATTATATTAGGCTTCTTTTTTGCCTTTTCAAATACAGGCTTTACCACCTTTTATCAAAACAATGTACCAGTGGAAATCATGGGTCGTGTCACAAGTATTGTAAGTGTGCTGCAAAGTGCAGTTTCTGTTGTTTTCCTATTATTTATTGGAATCATGGGCGACCTCCTGCAGTTACGCTACACGATTGTTACATTGTCTATTGTTAGCGTGGTGCTTGCCGTTTTTGTGATCATCCTTGTTTCTCAACCGACGAAAAAAGTGTACTTTTCAGAGGATAAGGCAGGATAGATATGTATACATAAGCTCAAATCATGAAAAATGCTGCGACCCTAAAAGTCGCAGCATTCACTCATCAACAATCTCAACTTTACTAGCTTTTGCCTGAGCTGGGGCAGACTCCGCAATCCCGCCATCCACCACAATTTTTACTTTTTGCCCAACCTCGAGCTTAGATACAACTGACTTGTCAATAGAACTAACGTTGAAAAAAATACTTGAATAATAGTACTCGTCATAAATTTCTTGATCTGTTTTTGTCTCAAATTCGGCTCCAGTAATGTGTTCATTGACTAGGATTCGCTCCCCGATCCCAAGAATGTAGCCAGTAATGGTTGTTTCGGCACTATTGCCCGATTGCCCGCCTGTTCCACAACTTGCAAGCAACAAAGTGAAAAAGCTAAAAAGTAAAACAATTCGTCTCATATTCTCACCTCATCTTATTTGGCGAAAATTCATGTGAAAAGGTTACGAACTAGAAAAATAGTACGTGATTTTTTGTAAAATTATGTTAAAATATTTGAAAAGCAAAGGGGTAGGGAGATGAAATTTGTTCATTTATTTGGACCTCAAGCAGTTGGGAAAATGACGGTAGGACAGGAACTAGCGAAAATAACAGATTTAAAGCTGTTTCACAATCACATGACAATCGATTTAGTCAGTCATTTTTTTGATTATAGTACAAAAGAGGGGAAACGATTAGTTAAATTGTTTCGTCAGGAGATTTTTGAAGAAGTATCAAAGAGCGATTTAGATGGCATGATTTTTACGTATGTTTGGATGTTTGATATGAAGTCAGATTGGGAGTACGTGAAAAATTTATCTGAGCTTTTTGAATCAAGAGGGGCAACGGTTTATTATGTAGAACTTGAAGCCGACTTGGAAGAGAGACTCAAAAGGAATAAAACGCCAAATCGTCTTGAACATAAACCTAAAAAAAGGGATATTGAATGGTCTGAGAATGACATTAAAAAGACAATGGAAAAACATCGCTTGAATTCATTTGATGGTGAAATTACATTCGATAACTACATCAAAATTGACAATACACACCTAAGCGCTGTAGAAGTAGCCAAAATGATCAAAGAAAGATTTCAATTATAAAAAACGCTTGGCATTTGTGTGAAACTGTATGATCTTACAATAGGAAAATGTGCAGTTCACATTTGCCAAAGCGTTTTCCAAATCAGTTATTCTTATTTAATTCATCTCGAAGCAATTCCAATCTTCTTTCCAATTCATGTGTGAAATGCTCACGTGCTTGCTTTGCGTCCATATCTGGAGAGGCAATATACATGGGTTCACCAAAAATAAGCCTTGCCTTTTTAAACTTGATTAATTCACCAATCGTATTTGGCCCAATATACACAGCGGGAACGACTGGTACCTTGCTGCGCTGTGCAATCGTAATCGCTCCTTGTTTAAGCGCGGACTGCTCATTCGTACGAGTTCCACTTGGAAAAATTCCCACGATTTCCCCTTTTGAGAGTAATCTAGATGGAATTTTTAACACACTCGGACCAGGGTTATCACGATCTACTGGAAATGCGTTTAACTTTGTTAAAAAGCCACCAATAAATTTGTTTTTGAACAATTCCTTTTTTGCCATATAGTGTATTTGTCGAGGGAGTAGGGAAACACCAAGCCACAAAATATCAATATAACCTGTATGCGTACAGGCAACAACATAAGCACCGTCCTTTGGCAACTGTTCCTTGTTAAAAACCTTAATTCCACCTGTAGTTGTAAGGATGCCTTTTACTAAATTTGCAATAAAATGATACACGTAACTTACCCCTTCATAAAAAACTTCTAAACTAGTAAGATTATAGCATGAAAGAATGGGTCGAAAATACCAAAAAAGCGAGGATCTGCATGAAAAAAATCATGGTAATCGGAATATCTGCTGGCGTTGGAAAATCTACATTTGCTCAAAAATTAGGTAATAAAACTGGAATTGACGTGTTCCATTTAGACAGCTACTTTTGGAAACCAGGATGGGTGGAGGCTACACTTGAGGAATTCAGACAATCTCAGGAGGAGATTCTAACGAAAGATACCTGGATTATCGACGGCAATTATAGCAAAACCTTCGACCTTCGTGCAGAGCAAGCCGATACCATTATTTATCTCGAACTACCAAGATATATGTGCTTATACCGTGTCCTCAAACGCTATTTAACACACATTGGAAAAAAACGCTCAGACCTTGGCTGCACTGAAAAGTTAGATTGGAAGTTTATCAAATTCATCTGGACGACCTATAAACCAAGAATACATAAAATGCAGGAAAGGCTTAACCGATTAGCAAAGGATAAAACTGTGGTCATCCTACGAGGGGAAAAGGAAATTCATGATTTTATGCGTAAATTGTAGAGAGTAATAAAAAAACACCCTAAAAAGGTAAGTAGTTCGTTTTAGTGGTGAAACAGTAGGCCTTTTCCAAAGGATATTTACATAATGGTGGTGATAAAAATAAAAACTCTCGCCTTATATATTTTTGGATTTGTTCGATTTATTATTTTAATTATATCCATTTTATTAAGTATATGGTTCTTCGTAGTAACTGTATTTTCAGGGATTGCTGCAATAGGAGGAACTCAAGAAGATTGGGTTTATGTGTTAACACAATATCTATATTTTCTTGTTTGTGCTTTATTAATAGGTTTGATGAATGAATTCGAAAAGAAAATAAACAACGAGGATTATGATATAAGCTCAAATATTTGGTTATTCGATTTATATTTGCTTATCTTAATAGCTCATTATGAATTGCCTAAAAAACTACTAATGAAATTGATGGGACGTTCAAAATAAAAAGCCAGGTCAAATTTCCTGGCTTTTGTGTTTGTGGTACGTATTTTGCATTTTTTCAACTGCTTGGTGACCGAACTCATTTTTAATAGCAGTGCCTAAACGGGTGTGGGTGATTCAAGGAGAGTGCCCTTCTTTGTTGGATCTTTAACTACCAGGGCAGGTTAGTGAAGAAGGATTTAATCATTGTATGTAGAATCACTATTCTTAAAAGCAACTCAGTTTAGAAACCTTTACCCTTTAGAACGTAATAATTACAAGGTAGGTGGTCTGAAATGAATAAATTGTCTAAAATAGGAAAATTACTGGCTTTTATTGGTGTCGGGGTAATTGCATTTGGCATTGTGTTGATGATAAAAGATGACGGTGGAACATTTACTGCTCTTGCAATGCCTTTCATATTTATAGGTTTATTAGTAATAATGGCGTCAATCTTGTTTTTAAGAAACTTGAGTAAAAAGGCGTTTCATACAAATAACTTTATCGTTTTGTTTATGTTACTGGCTTTTAACACGATAGCCTTATTTGGGGCTGAATTTAGCGGAGGAGCAGAACCTTATACGCTGTTTGCAACTGGAGTTTCATTTGTATTTTGGGGAATTTTTTATTTTGTTCAATTTGCACGTCCCAACCGGATTTGGCGAATTTCTTGGTTTTTCATTATGTTACTATTTTTATTTTTTTGGGAAACAGGACTTGGTACATTAGTTGGTCTACTGTTTTTTAACTAAAGGGTGCAAGAGTCAATATCAAAGCTGTCTCGTAGGCAGCTTTTTCTTTTAGTACTAACAGGCAGATTTGTTCAATAAGAAATCAATGGAGGTATAGTTATGTGGATAATATTCGGGGTTATTGCAATCATTGTTACTTTTATAAATCTTTATATGTATACAGCTGGAAAGGATTATAAGCTTGCTATGGCGATGGGTTTATCATTTACAGCATTAACACTTTGTGCAGAATACAGTCTTGTTTCGGATTGGGTAGAAGTGAAAGATTGGGCAGCTTTAGAGGATGTAGTACCTAGTATGGAAAGGGCATTATGGTTTTTGACAATTGTTTCTATCATACTAAATATAGCACCTATACTTTTAGAACGAAAAGGTAAGAAATAAAGAATGATTGTCATATCATTTATATAAAACGCAATTAATCTGTAAGTCTTTATGTAGAGCAACGGGTAGCGATTGCGTAATAAGCAGCCCTTCTTTGCTGACGAATAGGTTAATGGAATAACGATTTTAGATATTATGGTGGAAGGGATGACCAAAATAAAAACAGTTCTTCAAGCAGTTATGAGTTCAGTTATCATTCACTTAGTCTATATCGTTGGTCAAATGGTAGTCGGTTATATAAAAACAAGAAACTACAAACTAGATATTGTAAGTGCTCGGGATAAAGGTGAGACACTTCAAAATGATGTTGTTTTTGGTAAGGCTATATCTCCTTTTATTTACTTATTAACATTTATCGGTGTAACCGTTATCTGTGGAATTTTTATATTTTTATATAAAAAGTTACTGTACTAATGAGTAGCGTTTATTAAAAAAGGAGTGCACTTTTCGTATTCAATTAAAAGTAAGTAAATTAACGATAGTTGCTCTCCTATTATAGGGGAGAAAGCTTTAATAGGGTGTATGCTAAAATATAGAAAAAGGTAAACTTTGGATGCACACACTGCAATAAGACTTATTACAGTATTGAGTTCTTGATATATGCCATCAAGTACATATTATGAAACAGTGCTTTAATAAAGGAGTTGTATAAAATGAATGAAAATAAAGGTACAGAAATAAAACGCTCTTCAAAAGCAGAAAACATTCTAGCTCAGATTAATAGTAAAACTAAGCTAGGCGACTTACGAAAAATCGCGAAGGACATTAAAAAGGATCACGAACTAGCTATGGAACTATGGTCAACCGAAGAGTTTTTGCCCAGACTATTAGCAATCTTAATTATGGACAAAAAACTTCTTTCACCAGATGTGCTAAATAAGCTTGAGAAGGATATGCAGACTCACACTCTTGATGAGCGAAATAACTTAATGGACTGGTTAATGGCTAATCAGCTCACCAAAGACAAGAAGAAGATTGCATTGATGGAGTCATGGGAAAATAGTCCTTCTGCTCTTCAAAGGCGAGCTTTCTGGTATTATCAAGGGCGGTTGAGATGGACTGGACAAACACCGCCTGATAACACCGAGGACTTGCTATCTGCAATGGAAGCTAATATTACGCAGGAAGAACCGGAAGTTCAATGGGCTATGAATTTTACCGCTGGCTGGATAGGCGTTTATGATGAAAAGAATCGTGCACGTTGTATTAAACTTGGTGAGAAAACGGGACTTTACAAAGATGAAAAAGTATCAAAAGGATGTACTCCCAACTATTTGCCAGAGTTCATTAAGATTGAAGTAAATAAACGAAATAAAAACTAGTTACCTCTGTACTGTTCAGAAGGAAATAAATAAGGACGATTTCCACAATAAAGGTGATCGTCCTTCTTCTTGGCAAAGTTTCAGTCGTTTCAAATAAGAACTTTATTCTTTTTCAACTAACGAAGTTTTCTATTGGAGGGAGAAGGATGGTAAAAATACTAGAATTAGCAAGTAACGAAATAATACAACAAGTATCTGACCTATATAAAGAAGTTTGGAAGAGTGAGGATAATTCGATAAAAGAACGGATTATAAAACATAGCTCATATAAGGGGTATAGAGGGTTCGTAATCCTATCTAAAGAAGACAAAGTAATAGGCTTTTCATATGGGTATACTTCATTACCTGGACAGTTTTATCACGAGTTACTTGCAAAGGAATTTAATTCAGAAGAGTATCATAATTGGTTAAAAGATTGTTTTGAATTTGTTGAATTAGCAGTCCATCCATCATACAGAAAACAGGGGCTTGGTAAATTGCTAAGTACAAAACTATTAGAAAACCTTGAAAACAAGACCGCTATATTAACAACTCAAAACGATAATAATTCTGCCCGGTCACTATATGAGTCTTTGCATTGGAAGGTTCTAAAAGAAGCTTTTTACCCAAGCAATTCGAAACAGCCATATGTAATCATGGGTAAAGAATTAATGTAGTCCTTCTTCACAAGTTAACGAGAGAAAGGTATTTCTACTTATTGATACAAATCTACCTCCAGTTGCGAAGTATATGGAATATCTCTATAACAAGGAAATTCTGGAGCAGTATGACAGTTCCGTCGTCCACCATTGCTAATAAAGACTATTATTTATATAATTGATTAGAAAAATTAGTAAGACCTGAGTTTTTTTGGAGGGAAGAAAGTGGATTTTGATTTTGGTGCAATCAGTTATTTAGCAGTAATTTTAAGTGCGGTTGCTATCTGTATTCTTGGTTCAATCTGGTATTCACCAAAGGTATTCTGGAATACTTGGCAAACATTAAAGGGATTAAATCAAGAGGATCTACCCAGCGTGGGAAAAGTGATGACTAGTTCGATTTTGATGGCTATTGTTAATTCCTTTTTGTTAGCGAATATTGCCAAGTGGGCAAATATAGGTGGTTGGGCAGATGGGTTATGGCTCGGGTTACTAGTAGGTCTTATCATCGCAGGCACTTCTGCCACGAATGCCCTATATGAGGGGATGAAGTTGAAACTTTACATGATAACGGCTGGTTTTCATGTGATCAGCATGATACTTGCTGGGATCATTATAGGGAGTTTCTCTTGATACTTTCACTCAAAATTATTGGATCTTTTCGGATAAGATACTTTTAATAGTACATGACGGTCACTCTAGTAGAATGACCGTTTTGTCGTATTTGTGTTCAATGTTGGACTATTTACGCAAAAATACATTGAAAACAAACAAGTAATAATTTTTTTCAACAAAAGGGTGCGTGAATCCAAGAAGGATTAACCACCATTTGTGAAATTCTGGGGGGAGAAAGATTGCTAAATAAAATTAAACGTCCCATTTATATCCTGCTATTTGTATTTCTTGCTATCTATTGTATTGATTGGTTTTATTTTGATTATACACGCTTCAATGATGAATACCTTTTTGAATCTACCTCTCCAAATGAATCTTTCACAATAAAAATATTTCGTTCTAAAACAGATACGGTCACTCCTATCGTGTTGGGGGAGTTAACCATAAACAAAAAGAATAAAGAAACAAAATTTATCTACTTTGATGAAGTGGATAATGCGAAAATTGAATGGCTTGATGATGATACCGTCCTTATTAATAACGTCCCGTTAGAACTACCAGAAGAATACTGGCATATTCGAGAAGGAGTAAAAAAAGGAAGTTTATAGTTCCTATAAACATTTTTATTGAATTGACTTAAATCCTAAGCAGGTGTATTCCTTACTTAACGAACGAAGCAGTTTAGTTTAACATGGAGTACCGTCAGTTTTATCTTGTTACAAAACTATACATAAGGAGTTTTAGCAATGGAAAAGTGGGATTTATATGATAAGCATCGTAATAAAATAGAGAAACAAATAACTCGTGGAGATGAAATGATATCAGACGAGTTTCATTTAGTAGTACACGTATGTATATTTAATTCAAAAGGAGAGATGCTCATTCAGCAGCGTCAGCCCTTTAAGCAAGGATGGTCGAACCTTTGGGATATCACTTGTGGTGGTAGTGCGGTTGCAGGCGATACCAGTCAGCAGGCTGCTTCAAGAGAGTTATTCGAGGAATTAGGGATTCATTATAACTTCGAAAAGATACGTCCATTATTTACTATTAACTTTGAACGTGGCTTTGATGATTTTTATTTAATTGAATATGACGTTGATTTGAATGAATTGAAGTTACAGACTGAAGAGGTACAAGCAGCCAAATGGGCTTCTAAAGAGGAAATCATAAAGCTAATCGAACAAAAAAAATTCATACCTTACTATGAGAGTTTCATTGCGTTTCTTTTTGAAGGTCGACATCATTATGGCTGTATTCGTCTGTAAGATGTGTAATTTTGCAATGATAACGCATTTAAGGAATTAAGTTTATAAAGGCGTATAAAAGATGGTGAAGTATTGTACTTAAAGTAAGGGGTGCGTTGATCTAAGAAGGATTGAGGCACTTTTTTGTTGAAGTTATAAAACGAAACATACGGAATTGTTAGATAAGGATGGAATGATTATAATTTTTAGTAAAATATCAAAAGGTGTGAAGCAAAAGATGCATTTAAAATATGAAGTTTTACCAATTGAAAAAGCTGACTCTTGTAAAGAGTTGTGTAATGAACTTATGGTTTTTCAAAAATCAAAGGCAAAAATTACACCTGAATTGTTTGATGATATGAATTTTGAGACTAGGATGCTTTCTTCTATAAAAAGTGCTATAGACAATCAAATAGTGGTTGTAAAAGATGGGGATCAAATAGTTGGTTATGTTTATTCAAATATCTCTCCTAAAGAAGCCTACTCGAATGATTTCGCAACTTTCTTTGACCTTTCTTCTGTTAATGGAAAGAATGTAGGGTGTTTATCTCAGTTTTATATAAAAGAAGAATATAGACGATTTGGGATTGGCTCAAGGCTATTTGATATTTCAATGAAATGGTTGTATCAATTTGATGATATAGAGGATTATTTTATTTTTGTTTCAAATGGTAATGATGCATTAGAATTTTATAAACGAAAAGGTTTTGCTGTGAGCCACAATATTTTGAATGGATTCATAACTGTTTTACGAAAAAGATTTCCAGATCGTTAATTTTGAATGTGAGGGATTACACTTAAACGAACGGGTGCAAGAGTTGAAAATCAGAGCTGTAACGAAGGCGGTTTTTTCTTGTTTAACTAACGGTGCAGTTTAGTTGAAGAAGAAGAAGAACACAATCTTTTAAGGAGGAGAATTCCTTATTAGTATGGAATTTATAGGTACAACTGCTAGTTGGATATTTAGGTAAAAAGGGAGAAAGTTGCGATGAAAATTGAAAAAGATATAACTCTTGAAGGAGATACAATTTCACTTATTCCTCTTGAAATCAAGTATAAGGAAGTCTTGTTTAAAGCTTTACAAAGCCCTGAAGTATGGAAATATACCTGGCGAGAAGTTAACACAGTGGATGATTTGGAACAAATATTAATAATGGCTGTTAATAATAAGCAGGAAGGTAAACAAATACCTTTTATTATTAAGGATAATATGACAGGTCAAGTAATAGGGACAACTCGCATTGGCGATATTGATAAAGTAAATCGTAATGTGGAAATAGGTTGGACTTGGCTTTCACCAGAGGTTTGGAAAACAAAGGTAAACACCGAATGTAAATTTTTATTACTTAAGTATTGTTTTGAAGAATTAAAGGTCCTTCGTGTCCAATTTTCAGTTAGTGGACAAAACTTACGTTCTCAAAAAGCAGTTGAACGAATAGGGGCAACAAAAGAGGGTACTTTTCGTAAACATAGGGTAAAGGCAGACGGTACCATTCACGACAATATTTTTTACAGTATTATTGATATTGAATGGGACTCAGTTAAACAAAAATTGATAGATTTATTAGCGAAAAAATATTAATTGCCATAATGCTCTTTTAAAAAAATTCTATATGGAAGAAGTTTAAGTGTTTAACTATCAATACATTGTGAAGGATTGTACTTAAATGTAGTGTAGTGCTTTAATAAATTAATGCTAATTCCTAAAAACACAAAATCGCCTATTTTTTTGTTTAATATT